>NZ_JBHXTL010000215.1:0-9866 GCF_042677365.1 Kitasatospora sp. NPDC127116 | reverse complement strand
CCCCCCCCCCCCCCCCGCCCCGCCGGGGGCCGCCGGGGGGCGGCCCTCGTAGGCCCGGCCGGCGGGCAGCACGGTGACGGCGGTGGTCGGGGCGCCGGCGCCGGTGTGCAGGTCGGCGCAGACGCCCTCGCCGTGCAGCGGGGCGACCAGCGTCGGCGGCGCCTCCGGGAGCCCCGGGGGCGGCGGTCCGCCGGGCGCGGTGTGCCCGGCGAGGTCCAGGGCGCCGATCGGCGCGGGCGCCGGGGCCGCGCTGCCGTACGCCTCCTTCTGGGTGCGCGGGTCACCGAGCAGCAGGGCGTACAGGGTCGGGGTGAGCGGGGCGAGGCCGTCCTTGGTGAGCAGGTAGTGCGCGCCGCCGGGGGCCTCGAAGAGCTGGCCGATCCGGGTCGGCTTCCCGCCCAGCGCCGGGCCCGCCTCGCCGCGCCGGGCGACGGCGGGCGCCGCGAGGTCGGGCCCGGCCGGCAGCGCGTTCAGCACCCCGGCCGGCACCGGGAACGGCGTCGCACCGCCGTAGCCGAGCGCCTGGAGCGCCTGGTTGGCGGTGTCGACGCGCAGCCGCTGGCCCTGCCAGAGCAGATGCGTCGAACCGTCCGGGGCGGCGACCAGCAGACCCTGGCCGGGCGCCAGCGCCCGCCCCTCGGCCGCCGGGTCCACCAGCAGGGCGAGCTTCGGCACCGGGGTGCCGGCCGGGCCTGGCTGGGCGGTGGCGCAGACCAGCCAGGTGCCGCCCGCCAGGTCGGCGGCCGGCGGCAGCCCGTCCGGGGCGCCGACGATCCCGACCGGGGCGCCGCGCGGCGCGTCCGCGATCGACGCCCGGCTCACCTGCCGCACCGTCATCTGCTCACCGGCCAGCAGCCTGGCGCTGGTGTCGTTCAGCACCGGGTGCAGCTGCCCGCCGATGGACAGGTACCGGGCACCGGTCTCCTCGACCACCACCAGCGTGCCGGGCTTGGCCCAGCCGTCACCGCCACCGGGCCGGATCACCCCGTACACCGTGACGCCCAGCCCGATCAGCACCCCCACCGCCAGGCCCGTCATGGTGCCCCGGGTGGTGCGCCCGGTGGGGGTGTCCGGCGCGTCGGGCTCCGCCCGCAGCATGCCCGAGGCCAGCCTGCTCATCACGAACAGGTGTGCCTGCACCTGGTCGCGTCGGGACTGCATCCAGTTCCTCCCCGGTTCCTCACGGACGCACCCGCTGCTTCGCGGCCGCACCGCTGCGCGCGCCCACTACGGTCCTACGGCCCCCCGCACCGGCCGGGTTCACCGCCGCCGCCCGGGCCCACCGGGGCGGGGCGGGGTGCACCAGGACGGGGCCGGGCGCGCCAGGACCGGGCCGGGCCCCACCCGTCACTCGCATCGGCGCCGCGAAGTGGCATGCCCGGGGTGCCTGGCCGAGGCTGGGGCGGGGGTCCCGCCTCAGAGGGGTACGGTGCCGATGTTCGAGACGAGCTTTGCATTCCCGCGTTCGCTGGAGGAACCCGTGGCCGGCGCCCGGGGCCGGGTGGCGGTGGTCGGGGCGGGCGTCTCCGGGCTGGTGTGCGCCTACGAGCTGCAGCGCCGCGGATTCGACGTCGTCGTGTACGAGCGGGCGAACCGGCCGGGCGGGCGGGTGCGCACCCACCGCTTCTGGGACGGCACCCACGTGGACCTCGGCGCCATGCGCATCCCCGGCAACCACCACTGCGTGCTGCACTACGTCTCCCGGTTCCGGCTGGCGACCCGCCCCTTCGTCAACGCCAACCCGCACGCCTACTACCACCTTCGCGGCCGGCGGGCCCGGGTGCAGGACGTCGCGACGCTGTTCCCCGCGTACGAGCTGCGCCCGGCCGAGCGGCAGCCCCCGGGCCCGGTGCTGGACCACCTGCTCGGCTCGGTGTGGCGCACCCTGACCGTGGAGCAGCAGCGCCGCACCCTGGAGGGCCATTGGGACGACCCGGCGCTGGAGCGGGCGGCCTCGGTGTCGCTGTGGCAGTTCGTCCACGAGCACCTGTCGCAGGACGCCTGGGACCTGGTCGGCCACGCCACCGGCCTCGCCCACTACGAGCAGTCCTCGCTGCTGGAGGTGCTGGTCGACTACTTCGGCCTGTTCCACCGCGGGCAGGTCGAGCTGGTCGACGGGCTGGAGGCGCTGATCCACGCCTTCGTCGGCTCGCTGCGCCCCGGCACGCTGCGGCTCTCCACCCAGGTCGACGAACTGACGCTGACCACGGACGGCGTCCGGCTGCACGGCCGGCGGATCGGCGCCCGGCTGCACGAGGACGTCGACTACGTGGTGTGCTGCGTCCCGGCGCCCGCGCTCGACCGGATCACCGTCACCCCGGGCCTGCCGCACGCCCAGCGGCACGCCATCCGCGGCATCAGCTACGCGAGCAGCATCAAGACCGTCCTGCACCTCACCCGCCGCCGCTGGGAGCTGGAGGACGGCATCCACGGCGGCGGCAGCTTCACGGACCTGCCGATCCAGCAGTGCTGGTACCCGTCGGACAACGCGGTGCGGGCGAAGAAGGACGGGGTCAACGGCGGTTCCGGCCCCCGCTGGGCGGTGCGCGACCCGCTGCGCTCGGCCGAGCCGACGGCCCTGCTCGGCGCGTACCTGTGGGGTGCCAACGCCCGCCGCTTCGCCGCACTGGAGCCGGCGGACCGGGACGCGCTGGTGCTGGACTGCCTGGAACGGCTCCACCCGGGCATCACGGGGGACGTGGACGACATCGTGCACTGCAACTGGGACGTGCAGACCGGCATGGGCGGCGGCGCCTTCGCCCACCTGACGCCCGGCGAGCACACCCGCTACCTGTCCGTGCTCGGCTCCCCGCACCCGGCGGGGCAACCGCGGATCTTCTTCGCCGGCGAGCACCTGTCCGGCGCCCACGCCTGGTGCCAGGGCGCGGCGCAGTCCGCCCTGGGCGCGGTGGGCGCGCTGCTCGACCGGGCCGGGCACCCCCGGGTCGCCACCCGGGTGGGGGCGGTGTGACGGAGGACGAGGCCGGTCCGGCTCCGGACCCCGCCCCGGCGCCGGACCTCGCGGACCCGGACCCGACGGACCCGGACCCCGCCGCGGACCCCGCCGCGGGCCCTGGCCCGGCTTTCGGCCGGGCCGAACTGCTGGCCCCGTTCCGGCCCGGCCGCGGCGAGCTGATCGGCATCGAGGTCGAGTGCGGCCTGGTCGACCCGGTCACCGGACTGGCCGCCCGCTACGACGGCGAGCGCGGCGTGCTGGCCGTCCTGGAGGCCGTGCTGGCCAGGTGGGGCGGCGAGCGGCAGGAGGACGCCGGACGGCTCACCGGGGTCCGGCTCCCGGACGGCAGCCAGATCACCCTGGAGCACGGCGGCCAGATCGAGTACTCCTCGACGCCCGTCCCGTCCGTGGCCAAGGCGGTGGACGACATGCGCGCCGCCCTGGAGCAACTCGCCGAGCTGGTCGGCCGGTTCGGCCTCGCCCTGCTGCCCGGCGCCTACCTGCCCTTCGACCGGCTCGCCGACATGCGGTGGGTGCCGATGACCCGGGGCGCCATCATGCGGGACTACTTCACCGGGCTCGGCGAGCCCGGCAGCCGCGCCCGGTACGTGATGGCCCTGTCGCTGTCCACCCAGGTCACCCTGGACTACCTCTCCCCCGCCGACTTCACCCGCAAGCTGCGGATGCAGACCGCCGCCGCCCCGGTGGTCTCCGCCCTGCTCGTCAACTCGCCGCTGCAGGAGGGAAGCTCCTCCAGCGGACGGCTGTCCCACCGGTGCTGGGCCTGGCTGCGGATGGACCCCCGCCGGGGCGGAGTGCTGCCGCCCGCGCTGCGCCCCGACGTCACCGTCGGGTCCGTCGTCGACTGGGCGCTCGGCATCCCGCTGATCCACTACCGCACCCCGGACGGCCGCTACCACCCGGCTCCACCCGGGCGCACCTTCGCCGAACTGCTCCGGCACGGCTACCCGGACGGCTCGCGGCCGACCCCGGCCCACTGGAGGTCCCACCTCAACCAGCTCTGGACCAGCACCAGGGTCCGCGACACCCTGGAACTGCGCGCCTCGGACGGCCCGCCGTACCCGTTCGTCCCGGCCGTCCCCGCGCTCTGGGCCGGACTCAGCTACCACCCCGCCTCCCTCTCCGCCGCCTGGGAGCTGCTCGGCCGCTACACCCTGCACGACCACCGGGCGGCGCTCGCCGAGCTGCCCGCCCTCGGCCTGGCCACCCGCCTCGGCGGCGACCCGGTCCGCCCGCTGGCCGCCGAGCTGCTGCGGCTGGCCCGGGCCGGCCTCGCCGCCCGGATCGCGGCCGGCCTCGAACCGCCGCACGTGCTCGGGTACCTGGACCCGCTGGAGGAGATCCTCGCCACCGGACGGACCTTCGCCGAGCAGTGCCGCGAGCGCTGGCACGGGGACCTGCGCCGCGACCCGGCCCGCTACGTCGCCGCCTACCGGGTCTGACGCCCCGGCGGACCCCCGGCGCCCCCCGGCGGACACCTCCGCGTCAGCAGTTCGTCAGCGCGGTGTCAGCAGCCCGTCAATCCGGGCCGCGGCGGCCGCGAACCGGCGGAAGCTGGACGGACCGCACCTGCACGACCCGCAGGTCCTCCCGGAGGTGAGCCGCATGTCCGTCCTCGCTGGGTTCCGTTCCGTCGTCCCCGACGTGCCCCGCCACGGCCACGGCCTGCGCACCGCCGTCGCGCGGGTGCTGGACCGGCTGGCCGCCAGCCCGCTCGACAACACCGTGCTCGGCGCGATCGGTACGCCCCGCCCGTCCGGCCGCCCGTCCGGCCTGCGCGCCCGGTGGCGCCCCGCGCCCCGGCCGGACGGCACCACCGCCCTCGAAGCCACCTGGCACCCGGACCGCTGACACCGCCCGACAGCCGCCCGAGCGGCGGTCCGGACGACCGTCCGAGCGGCGGTCCGCGCCCGGCGGCGGCCCGGCTCGGACCGCCATTCGGCGCAGCGCTCCCCCGCACGGCACGGCCCCGGCCCGGGGTGCGCGCCTATGGTGGGCGAATGACCGATCGTCGGACCGCCCGGCCCGGCATCGCCCGGGTGGGGCACCTCGTCGCCGCCGCCGCTTTCGCCGTCTGCATGGCGGGCACCACCCTGCCCACCCCGCTGTACGGGCTGTACCAGGAGAAGCTCGGCTTCTCCGAGCTGACGGTGACGGTCGTGTTCGCGGTGTACGCCTTCGGTGTCATCGGCGTCCTGCTGCTGATCGGCAACGTCTCGGACTCCGTCGGCCGCCGGCCCGTGCTGCTCTGCGGGCTGGTCTGCTCGGCGGCCAGCGCCGTGGTCTTCCTCAGCGCGGACAGCGTCGCCCTGCTCTGCCTGGGCCGCCTGCTGTCCGGGTTCTCGGCCGGCCTGTTCACCGGCACCGGGACGGCGTACGTGCTGGAACTCGCCCCGCCCGGGCACCGGGCCCGCGCGGGCTTCGTCGCGACCGCCGCCAACATGGGCGGGCTCGGCTGCGGGCCACTGCTGTCGGGCGTGCTCTCGCAGTACGCGCCCAACCCCCTGGTCCTGCCGTTCGTCGTGCACCTGGGGCTGCTCGCCGTCTCGTTCGCGCTCACCTGGCTGCTGCCCGAGACGGTCGCCGGGGCCCGCCCGCTGCGCACGGCCCGGCCCGACCGGCCGTCCCTGCCGCCGGAGGTCCGGCGGGTGTTCGTGCCGGCCGCGGTCGCCGCCTTCGCCGGCTTCTCCCTGCTGGGCCTGTTCACCTCGGTCAGCCCCGCCTTCCTCGCCGTCGACCTGGGCGTCCACAACCGCGCGGTGATCGGCCTGGTGGTCTTCACGGCCTTCTTCGCCTCCACCCTCGGCCAGCTCCTGGTGCCCCGGCTCGGCACCGCCCGGGCGATCCCGCTGGGCTGCCTGGTGCTGATCGCCGGGATGGCCCTGCTGGCCGCCTCGCTCGCCCGGGAGACCGTGCTCCCGCTGGTGCTCAGCGCCCTGGTGGGCGGCGCCGGGCAGGGCATGGGCCTGCGCGGGGCGGTGGGCGAGGTGGCCGCGGCCGCTCCCGCCGAGCACCGGGGCGGCGCCCTGTCGGCGCTGTTCGTGGTCGCCTACTTCGGCATCTCGGTCCCGGTCATCGGGGTGGGCCTGCTCACCGGACCGCTCGGTCTGGCCCACGCGGGTCTGGTCTTCGCCGCCTGCATGGCCGTGCTCGCCGCCGCCTCCGGCGTCTACCTGCTGCGCCAGGCGCGCCGCGTCGGGAGCTGACCCCCGCGCGCCCCCGTACGCGCCCGTCGCGCGCCGCCCGCGCACGCCCGCCGGGTGCCGCCCGCACCCGCTTGCCGCGCGGGCCGGGTGCCGATAGACACGATCCAGACACGTTGCGTGACACCCGGAGGTCCCCGCCATGAGCGTGACGAACCGCTACCTGGACGCCTGGGAGGGCTTCTGGCGCGATGCGCCCGAGGAACCGGGCGCGGTGATCTGGGACGCCGAACCGGCCCTCGGCGCCGAACGCCACCTCACCCTGTTCCGCCCCCACCTGGCCGACCCCGCGCTGCCCGTCGTCGACCTGGGCTGCGGCAACGGCACCCAGACCCGCTTCCTCGCCGAGCACTTCCCGCTCGCCCTCGGGGTCGACCTGTCCGCCGCCGCGGTGGACCGCGCCCGGCGCGGCGACCCCGCCGGGCGGGCCGAGTTCACCCGCTTGGACGCCACCGACGCCGAGGCCGTCCGGGCCCTCCACCGGCGCCTCGGCGACGCCAACGTGTACGTGCGCGGGGTGATCCACCAGAGCGAGCCGGCCGACCGCCAACGCGTGGCCGAAGGCATTCGCATCCTGCTCGGGGCCCGCGGCCGGGCCTTCGTGTTCGAGCTCGCCGAGGCGGCCAAGGGCGTGCTGGAGGCGCTGGTCCGCGGCCCGTCCGGCCCGCCCCCGAAGCTGCGCCCCGTGTTCGCCCACGGACTCGCCCCGGCCGAGGTCGCCGACGCGGTCTTCCCCGAGCTGTTCCGCGCGGCCGGACTCGACGTCCTCGCCACCGGTGAACTGCCGCTGGCCACCACCGAGTCCGCCCCCGACGGCGCCCGGATCGAACTGCCCGCGCACTGGCTGGTCGCCGGGCCGCGCGGGTCCGCGCCGCTCTGAGCCCGGCGCGGCCGACACGCCCTACTCGGGCCGGATGTTCAGGTTGCCGCGCAGGACGTTCGCCGGGTCGTAGGCCTTCTTCACGGCCGCGAGCCGGGCGTAGCGCTCCGGGCCGTAGATCTCCCGCGCCTTCCGGTCGCCCTCGCCCTGGACGTAGTTGGCGTACGCCCCGCCGGTGCCGAAGGCCTCCAGGCCCTCCACCGTCGCCCGCGACCAGGCGATGTGCTCCGCGTCCCGCGCCGGGTCGGTCCAGTGCGCCTCCGCCGTCACCTGGTAGGGGGCGGCGCGGCCGGGGAAGGCGGAGTCCTCCTCGGGGACGTCCGCGATGGCCCCGCGCAGGAACTCGAAGTCGATCGAGCAGAGCGCGGACGGGTTGGCCCTGGTCGCCTCGACCAGCCGGGCCACGGCCTCGGGCGAAAGATCCTGGAGGTAGCGGGACTTGACGAAGTACCGGTCGCCCTTGGGCTCGCTGCTGTCGCCGAGCGCCTGCAGCTGCGGGTAGGTCATGGGGATGCTGACGCGGGCCGCGGGCGCGACCTCCCGGTAGAGCGCCTCGGTCTGCGCCCGGCCCTCCTCCGGGTCCCCGGTCCACACCGCCAGGAGAAGCAGCGCGTGCCGCCCCCGCAGGTGCTCCGGTATCCACTCCTGCTCGCCCGCGCGCTTCAGCCCGCCGACGACGTGCAGGCCGGCCGGCTGCCGCGCGGTGTATGCCCGGTAGGCGGCCAGGGCCTCGGGGACGTCGTCCAGCGCGTGGACGCCCATGCTGAAGAGCGCCGGTCCGACCGGGCGCAGCCGCAGCGTGAAGCGGGTGACCACGCCGAAGTTCCCGCCGCCGCCGCGCAGCGCCCAGAGGAGTTCGGGGTGGCTCTCCTCGGTGGCCTCGACCACCGAGCCGTCGGCGAGGACGACCTCGGCGGCGAGGATGTGGTCGCAGGTCAGGCCCCAGCGGCGGGCGAGCCAGCCGTATCCGCCGCCGAGGGCCAGTCCGCCCAGGCCGGTGTGGGAGATGACGCCGGCGGGGCAGGCCAATTCGTACGGCGCGGTGGCCCGGTCGAGGTCGCTGAGCAGGCAGCCGCCCTGGGCCTCGGCGGTGCGGGCCTCCGGGTCGACGGTGACGGCGCGCATCGGCGACAGGTCGATCATCAGCGCGCCGTCGGCGACGGCGCTGCCGCCGACGTTGTGGCCGCCGCCGCGGACGGTGACGTCGAGGCCGTGGGCCGCCGCGTGGCGCAGCGCCTCGCTCACGTCCGCCGCGGTGCGGCAGCGGGCGATGCGGGCGGGGCGGCGGTCGTGCATCCCGTTCCACACCGCGCGCGCCTCGTCGTACCCGGCGTCGCCGGGGCTCAGCCAGTGCCCGGGCGGTGTCGCCCGTGGCAGAACGTCGTCCTCCGGCATGGCGGCACCCCCCGTGATCGATGCATGGCGTACACACGATAGGCGGCCCGTCGACACCGTGTGCGTGAAGGTTTGATGATCCATCAGGTTTCGGCCATCCTCCGTTCCGGGCCGAACCCTCCCGGACGGGTCACGCCGGCGACCCGGCCGGTCCCGATCGCCGCTGGTCAGCCTCGGACCGCCCGGCGGAGCGCTCAAGTCCCGCCGCGGACCGGGATCTTGGCGCATTTGCGGGGCCGGAGCGACGAAAGCGCTCGAACAACGGGGCCCGCCGTGTTTTGCTTCCCTGCACATGACATCGGTCGGCACGACGGCAACGGGGTGAGGGATGGCTGGGACCGAAGGCGCTCCGGACCGGCCGCGTCCGTCGGGCGTGGCCCGCTACCGCGCCCGCGGCGTCCCCGGCCTGCACGACCGCTTCATCCGCGACGCCCGCTCGCACGACTGGGAGCCGGCCGAGGTGGTCCACCGGGCCCTGCGGGACCGGACCGCGACCGCCCAGCCCTCCGAGCTCTCCTGGCTGCTCGCGAGCGGCAGCACCTACGCCGAACAGGTCGGCATGGACGTGGCGGCGGGCCTGCTGCACGCCTGCCCCGAGGGCGACATGAAGCTGGTGCTGGCCACCGCGGTGGCCGACGAGGCCAAGCACTCGGCGGTCTTCCACCGCTACGCGCACGCCGTCGCCGGGTCGGTCAAGGATCCGGGCGACGCCGTCGAGGAGCTGTCGCGCGACCTGTGGTCCCTGGACGACTACACCGCCCGCTTCCTGGCCCACACCCTGGCCGAGGGCTTCGCCGCCGACGAGTTCCGCTGGTTCGACGAGGGCCTGCGCGAGGAGGGCCTGGGCGAGGTGTACCGGCTGGTGCGCCGCGACGAGTCCCGCCACGTCGCGCTCGGCATGGCCTACCTCACCCACGGCCCCGGCGCGGACCGACTGCGCCGCATGCCCGCCGAGTTGCTGCTCGCCGCCGAACAGGTGGTGGAGAAGCACAACGACGTGGACAAGCTGGCCGCGCTGGTGCACCGGCTGCTGCCCGGTACTCCGGCACCACGGGTCGCCGCCTGGCTCCGGGCGCGACACGCCACCCGCATGCGGGTGCTCCTGAACGTCCGGGACGACCGGCAAGAACTGTCCCGGCGCCGAAAATCCACGCGAGAACACATGGAGGTGTGATGGAGATCAAGAAGGTTGCCGTCCGCGCTGAGACCAAGGCGGCCAACAAGTACAGCGTGAGCACACGTCGCGCGAGCAAGTAACGAACACTGGTTGTACCGAGGCGGGCGGCCCCCCCGGGGGGGGGGCGGGGCGGCCCCCCCCCCCCCAGCGCGCAACAAAACCCCCCCACCCCCCGCGGGGGGGGGGCGGGGGAAACCCCCCCCCCACCACCCCCCCCCCGGAGGCCCCCCCCCC
>NZ_JBHXTL010000214.1:0-9883 GCF_042677365.1 Kitasatospora sp. NPDC127116 | reverse complement strand
CTTCCGGTCAGGACGGAAGCGGCGGGCCCGGCGGTCCGGCCACGCGGTCCCGGTTACCCGCTCCTGGTCGCGCCGGACCGCTTCGCGCACTCCGGCAGGTACGAGGAGCCCGCGGCGCCGGCCGCCAGCCAGCCGCCGGCCAGCAGCCAGCCGGCGAGGACGTCCAGCGGCCAGTGCACGCCGAGGTAGATACGGCTCAGGCCGATCGTGCCCGCGAACAGCACGGCGCCGACGACGGCCGCGCGGGTGGCGGCCGGGCGCGTACGGGCGACGGCGAGCGCGAGCAGGCCGGCGCAGAGGGCGGACGTGAAGGCGTGCCCGGAGGGGAAGGCGAAACCGGAGGCGGTGAACGCCCAGTCCGTCACGGGCGGCCGGGGCCGGCCGAAGGCGTGCATCAGTCCCTGGCGCAGCAGTTGCCCCAGCGCCAGCCACACCACGGGCAGGAGCAGCGCCCGAACCGTCGTCCACCGGCGCCTCGGCGAGCCGGTGGTCCCGAGGGCGGTGAGGACGCCCGCGGCCAGGGCGAGGAGGTAGGGGACCACGCCGGTGCCGAGGGAGGTGACGGCCATGGCCACGGCTCGGGCGAGCTCCGGGCGATGCGCGGTGCACCAGTCGATGGCGGTCTGCTCGAAGGCGAACGGCGCCCAGCCGTGCGCGGCCACCACGGCCGCGACCACCGCGAAGGCCGACCACGCACCGACGAGCACCACCACCCACCGCCGACGCTCCGTCATCCGGTCAGCCGCCATCCCAGCCCTCCTGCCAGCACCGCGCGGGGCCACCGGAACGCGGCCCCGCGCGGCCAGGGTAGCGAGCCCGCGCCCGGCGGCACCGGCCGGCGCCCCCGCCACGGCCTCGCGCGGGTCGTGGCCCCCGGCCGGTCGACGCCGGTTCACCAGGTCGTCCTGAACGGCCCCGGCCACCGCCCCGCGCTGCCCCGCCGGGCCACCGGCGAACCCCACCGACCGGCGCGGCGCGCCCTCGACGGCCGATCAGAGGACCGGCGGCCCCGCCTCGACGCGGCGGAGCACCGGGAGCAGCCGGTCCAGGTCCGGGCCGGTCTGGAGCCGGCGCTCGTCCCACCAGGTGGCACCGGCGTCGCGCAGCGGACCGATCACATCCCTGGCCCTGGCCGCGTCCGGCGGCGTGGCGCCGCCGAGCACGAACTCGAAGGGGCGCTCGGCCGCGACCGTACGGTGCCCGCGCACATAGCCGACCAGATCCCGTACCTCCGCCACGTCCGGTACCTGGCCGTGCCGGGCCGTCTCGAAGAGCGGCACCGCGCCGTCCCACCGCGCCGCCCTTCGCATCGGCGGGCGGCGCGGCCAGAACCCGCCGATCCACACCGGCGGACAGGGCCGCTGCGCGGTGGCGGGCAGCAAGGTCACGTCCCGGACCTCGTAGTGCCGGCCGTGGTGGTCCACCGCCTCGCCGGACCAGAAGCGCCTCAACAGCTCCAGCCCCTCGTCCAGTCGTTCGGCCAGGAGGCGCGGTTCGGAGGTGTCGCCGAAGCTGAGGTATTCGTCCTCGATCGGACCGCCCAGGCCGGCGGCGAAGATCACCCGGCCGCCGCTGAGGACGTCCAGGGTGGCGACCTGGCGGGCGAGTTGCTGCGGCCGGTACCGGGGGACCGGCGTCAGCAGGGTACCCAGCCGGATCCGGGAGGTCGCCAGCGCGGCCGCGGTCAGCAGCATCCAGGGGTCGGCGAACGGACGCCCCTGGTGTCGTCGATGCAGTACGTGGTCCCAGACGAACAGGCCGTCCCAGCCTGCCTGTTCGGCGGCGGCGGCCACGGTCGCGACGTTGCGGGGGTCGGCGAAGTCACCGAAGTTGGGGATGTTGACGGAGAAGCGCATTCCAGCAGGATGCGCAGCCGGCCCCGGAGCGGGCAAGACGTGTGCCCCATCAGGCTTCCCGAGCACCCGGGAAGTCACCCGGGTCCTGGCGTCGGCGGCTTCACGAGGTGGGACGAGCCCGGCAACCGTCCACCTGCACAGACGTGATCGGGTAGCGGAACGGGCCGCTCTGAGTACCCGTACTCAGGCCGGCCCGGCCGTGATCGCCGGAGCATGGAGGCATGCAATCAGCAGCGATACCGCGGATCGGCATCACCGCCGTCGGCTCCCACCTGCCGGCCCGCCGGCTCACCTCCCAGCAGCTTCAGGACGAGATCGCCGCAGGCGGCCGACTCGCCCTGCCGGAGCGGATGTTCGAGAAGGCGACCGGGATCCGCAGCCGGCACTTCGCCGCCGACGACGAGTACGCCTCCACCCTCGCCGTCGGCGCCGCCCGGCGCGCCCTCGACACCCGCGGGCTGCATCCGCGGGACGTGGACCTGCTGCTGTTCGCCTCCGCCTCCCGGGACGTCTGCGAGCCCGCCACCGCCCACATCGTGCAGGCCGAACTCGGCACCCGGGCCCATGCGTTGGACGTCAGCAACGCCTGCAACAGCTTCCTCAACGGGATCGACCTGGCCCGGGCGATGATCCTGGCCGGACGGGCCCGCCGCGCCCTGGTCGTCACCGGGGAGACCCCCAGCCGGGCCATGCGCCGCGCTCCCTCCGGCATCGCGGAGGTGCGCGACGGCTTCGCCGGCTACACCTTCGGCGACGCCGGGGCGGCCGTCGTCGTCGAGGCCGTCGAGCGGGGCGGCATCCTCGACATCGAGACCGCCACCGCCTCCGAGCACTGGGAGGCCGGCGGGATCCCCGGCGGCGGGTCCCGGCACCCGCGCGGCGACGAGCACAGCTACTTCCGCGGCGGCGGCAAGGAGTTGCGCGGCATCTTCGAGACGATCGGCCCGGCCGTTCTGGCCCGGCTCGCCGCCCGCACCGGCCTCGGCTGGGACGACTACGCCCGCGTCCTGGTGCACCAGGTGACCCTCCCGTACCTGGAACGCTTCGTCGAACTGACCGGGGCGCCGGCCGGGAAGCTGGTGCTCACCGTCCCGGAGATCGGCAACGTCGCCAGCGCCACCCTGGGCGTCCAACTCGACCGGATACGCGACACGCTGGCCCCCGGGGACAAGGTCCTGCTGGTCGGCCTCGGCGGCGGCGTCAGCCTGATGACCATGGTCTGGGAGGCGTCGTGAGGACCGATCTGTGGGTGGTGGTCCCCGCCTACCAGGAGCAGGACCGCATCGACGGGGTGCTGCGCGCCCTCACCGCCCAGCGCGACCGCGACTTCACCCTCCTCGTCGCCGACAACGGCTCCACCGACGGCACCGTCGCCACCGTCCGCGCGTTCGCCGCCCGCGCACCGTTCCCGGTCGAGGTGCTGGTCGAGCCGGAGAAGGGCGTCGGCTCCGCCGTGGACACCGCCTTCCGCCACGCGATCGCCCACGGCGCCACCCTGCTCGCCCGCACCGACGCCGACTGCCTGCCCGAAGCCGGCTGGACCGCCGCCGCCCGGGCCGGCCTGCTGGACAGCGGAGGACTGGTCTGCGGCCGGGTCACCGCCCGCCGCGACGAACACGGGCCGGCCGGACGCGCGGTGTTCCTGCTGCTGGTCGCCCTCGGCGCCTTCTTCGGCCGGATCCGGCCGGCCCACCACCGCCGGCACGGCTACCTGACCCCCTACCGGATGCACGCGGGCAACAACATGGCGATCACCGCCGAGCTCTACCAGGCCGTCGGCGGCATGCCCCGCCGACCCTCCCCCACCGACCGGGCGTTCCTCAACAGGGTCCGCCGGCACACCACGGCGGTGGTGCGCCGCCGCGACATGGTGGTGCAGAACTCCACGCGCCGGATCCGCGCGTACGGGGTGGTGGGCACGGCGCGCTGGTACCTGGAGCGCGGGGCCGGACCGCGCCCCGTCGACGTCCGCTGAGCCGGCATCCAGGCGTCCAGGCATCCATCGGACCGGCCGTCGTCGACCGAACCCGCCGGCGGCCGCCCTGGACCGCCGGGGCCGCCGATTCCCACCGCGGCGGCCGTCGCAGCCGCCCACCCAGCCCACCTCCGCTCCCCGAAAGCAGCCCTCCGTGCTCGACCGCCTCGCCCACGCCCTGCGCACCGACCACCCCGAGCGGCCCGCCGTCCTGCGCCAGACCGCCCTGGGCACCGTCCGCCCGGTGATCCGCCGGGGCGAGCTCGCCGACCTGGCCGACGGCTACGCCGCCGCCCTGCACGCCCACGGCCTCGGCTCCGGCTCTCGCTCCGGTCCCGGTCCCGGTCCCGGTCCCGGCGCGACCGTCGGCGTCGCCGTCCGTCCCGGCCCGCGCGCGCTGGCCGTCATGCTCGCCGCCCACCGGCTGGGCCTGCGGATCGCCGTCCTCGACCCGACCGCCGGACCCGACGTGCTCGCCGCCCGACTCGCACTGGCCCGCCCCGATCTCGTCCTCGCCGACGCCGCGGCCCAGGCCGTCGCCGGCTGGGCGGGGCCGCTGGCCCGCCGCGCCGACCTCGCACTCCCCCGGCTCACCGCACTGGGGCCGGTCGCCACCCTCGGCCGCCGCCTGCCCGGCTGCGCACCCCGGCTGCGCCCGGCGGACACCGCCCTGCCCGCTGCCCCGTCCGAGGGCGACGGCCACGGCAGCGAGGACGCGGTGATCGTCTTCACCTCCGGCACCACCGCCCGACCGCGCGCCGTCGTCCACACCCGCGCCGGCCTCGCCGCCGGGCTGGGCACCGTCGCCGACCTGGTCGGCCCGCGCCCCGGCACGGTCGTCCTCGGCGGCACCTTCTTCGTCCTCGTCCCGGCACTCGCCGCCGGCGCCGCCGTCGTCCTGCCCGCCCGCCGCCCCGCCGCGCTCGGCCGCCAGCTCGCCCGGCTCTCCCCCGCCCACACCTACCTCACCCCGCCGCAGCTGCGCGCCGCCCTCACCGCCGGGGCCCGCTTCACCGGCCGGGTCTGGACGGGCTCCGCCCCCGCCGACGCCGCCCTGCTGCGCCGGGTCAAGCAATCCGGTGCCGACGAAGCGTGGAGCGTCTACGCGCTCACCGAACTGTTCCCCGCCGCCGCGGTCGAGGAGGCGGACAAGGCCGCCCACGACGGGAACGGCGACCTCGTCGGCCACCCGCTGCCCGGCGTCCGGGCCCGCCTCGCCGAGGACGGCGAACTCCACCTCACCGGGCCCGGCGCCCGCCACCGCTACCTCGGCGAGGAACCCGACCCGTGGATCCGCACCGGCGACCACGCCGGCCTCACCCCCGACGGACGGATCGTCCTCGCCGGCCGCCTCAAGGACATGGTGCTGCGCCACGCCGAGAACATCTACCCGGGCCTGTACGAGCCCGCGCTGCACCTGCCCGGCGTCGAACTGGCCGTGCTGGTCGGCGTTCCCGACGGGAACGGGGACGAACGGCTGGTCGCCCTCGTCCAGCCCGCGCCCAGGACCGACCCGCGGCACCTGCGCGCCGCCCTGCGCGGGCCGCTCGACCGCATGGGCTCCGCCCGCCCCGACGCCGTCCTGTTCGGCACCGTCCCGCTCGCCGGCCGCTCCCGCAAACCCGACCGGGCCGCGGCATCCGCCCACTGCGCACAGGAGTTGGCCCGATGAACCCGTCCGACCGCACGACCGCCACCGCGACGCCCACCGGGACCACCACCGCCACGGACCTCGCATCCCTCGCCGCCTCCTGCCGGGCCCGGCGCCGCGACCGACGCGTCTACCTGCACAGCCACCCCGCGCTCTTCGCGCTGCTCTGCGCCACCCGCCGCCGCCCGGTCCTGCGGATCGGCCGCACCCTGCTGGTGCACGGCGCCGACGCCTACCGCGAGGCCCTCACCCGCGTCCCGCTGCACCGCACCGCGCCCGGCACCACCGGCGGCGCGGCGGCCCGGCTCACCGACGGCGGCGCGCTGTTCGACCAGGACGGCGGCGACCACCGCACCGCCCGCCGTACGCTGGCCGCCGGCGTCGACACCGGCGCCCGCGCCCGGATCCGCCCGCTCTGGCAGGCCGTCCTCGCCGAGCGCGTCCCCGACCTGGCCACCGGGCACCTCGAACTCGTGGACCTGGTAAGGGAGCTGGCCGGAACCACCGCCGCCGCCCTCACCGGTGCGACCGTCCCGGCACGTCGACTCGCCGACGCCGCAGCCGAGGCGGCCGCCGCTGCCGCCCGCGACCACCTGCCCGGACCGCGCCCGGGCCGTGCCCGCGCCGCGGCCGAGGCGGTCGACGCCGCTGCCCGCCTCAGCGCCCTGCTGCCCGATCCGCGTGACGCCATGGTCGCCGTCGCCGCCGTCAACACCACCCTCGCGGCCGTCCCCCGCGCCGTCGCCTGGTGCGCCGACGCCGGCCTGTGGGCGGCCGTCGACGGGGCCACCGCGCCCCGTCTCGCCGCCGAACTGCTGCGCCTCACCGCGCCCTCCCCGCTGCTGCCCAGGGCGGCCGCCGCCGACGCCATCCTCGCCGGTCACCGGGTGCGCCGCGGCGACCGGCTGATCCTGGTCGCCCGGCACGCCGCCCATGCCCACCACCGCGCTCCGAGCCCGGACCCGGCCGCCACCCAGGCCGTCTTCGGCGCCGGCCCCCACGCCTGCCCCGGTGCGGGCCTGGCCCGCGCCCAACTCGCCGATGTGCTCCTCGCACTGGCCCCCCATCGCCCGGTGGTCACCCGAGCCCGCGTCGACCGCCGCTGCGCCCTGCCCGGCTACGCCGAACTCACGCTCCGCCGAGGACGGTCCTGATGCGCATCGCCGTCACCGGCGCCTCCGGATTCTGCGGCGCCCACCTCGCCCGCACCGCCGCCGCCCTGGGCCTGGACGTCACCTGCCACGGCCGCCGCCCCGGACCGGTCGGCCGCCACCTCGGCTGGGACGCCGCCGCCCACGACCCCGACTTCACCGGCGCCGACCTCGTCGTCCACTGCGCCGCCGCCGTCGCCGACCTGCCCCCGGGCCACCCGGCGGAGGCCCACCAGCGCACCGTCAACGTCACCGGCACCGAGCGCGTCCTGCGCGCCACCGCCGGCCGCCCCCTCGTCCACGTCAGCAGCGCCAGCGTCTACGATCCCCGCACCAGCGCCGCCGTCCTCACCGAGGACCACCCCACCACCGCCGGCCACCTCAACGCCTACGGCCGCACCAAGGCCGCCGCCGAGCGGCTCGCCCTCGCGGCCGGTGCCGTCGTCCTGCGCCCCCGCGCCGTGTACGGCCCCGGAGACCCGCACCTCCTTCCGCAGCTGCTCGGCCGGGCCCGGTACGGTCTGCTGCCGCTGCCCGGCCGGGACCTCCCGCTCAGTCTGACCGCCGTCGCCAACCTCACCGACGCCTGCCTGTCCGCCCTCGGCCTCACCGGCGCCGCGCCCTGGGCTCCCGGCGCCTACAACATCGCGGACGCCGCCCCGTACCGGCGCGACGACGCGCTGCGCCACATCCTCACCGTCCACCGCCGCCCCGCCCGGCTCGCCCACCTGCCCGCGCCGCTCGTCCGCCTCGCCGCCCGCACCGCGGTGGTCCCCGGCCTCACCCCGTACACCGTCGACCTCCTCACCCGCGGTGTCGTCCTCGACCTGACCCGCGCCCGCGCCCAGGGCTGGCACCCCGCCCACGACCTGCGCGACTACCACCCCTGACACCTGTCCGAGCGAACGGGGGATGCCGGGAGAATCGCCGGAGGATGCTTGACAAACTCAACCTTTCATCCCTAGGGTCGCCATTGCTTCAGGTAGTGAAAAATTTCTGCCCGCAAGCACCGGCTCCCCACCTCAAGACCGCGAGACCCCTCATGACTGACGCCATCCCCACCGTGGTCGCCCGCCTGCGGGCCGAATTCTCCACCGGCCGGACCAGGCCGCTCACCTGGCGCCTGAACAGGCTGGCCGCCCTGCGCGCCCTGCTCACCGAACAGGCCGAGGTGTTCCAGCAGGCCCTGCACACCGACCTCGGCAAGAGCGCCGCCGAGGCGTACCGGACCGAGATCGGCTTCACCCTCAACGAACTCGACCACACCGTCGCCCACTTGGCCGAGTGGCTGGACCCGAAGCCGGCCGCCGTACCGGAGGTCTTCCGCCCCGCCGAGGCCCGGATCGTCCGCGAACCCCTGGGCGTGGTGCTGATCATCGCCCCCTGGAACTACCCGCTCCAGCTCGCCCTGGCCCCGCTCGTCGGCGCCCTGGCCGCCGGGAACACCGCCGTCCTCAAGCCCAGCGAACTCGCCCCCGCGACCTCCGCGGCCGTGGCCGAGCTGCTGCCGCGCTACCTCGGCGAGGAGGCCGTGGCGGTCGTCGAAGGCGCCGTCCCGGAGACCACCGCCCTGCTGGAGCAGCGCTTCGACCACATCTTCTACACCGGCAACGGCACCGTCGGACGGATCGTCATGACCGCCGCCGCCAAACACCTGACCCCGGTCACCCTGGAACTCGGCGGCAAGAGCCCGGTCGTGGTCGACCCCGGCACCGACCTCGCCGTCACCGCCCGGCGGATCGCCCGCGGCAAGTTCCTCAACGCCGGACAGACCTGCGTCGCCCCCGACTACGTCCTCGCCGTCGGCGACACCGCGGCCGGCCTGGAACGCGAACTGGCCGACGCCGTACGGGAACTGTTCGGCGAGGACCCGGCCACGAGCACCGAGTACGGGCGCATCGTCAACGAGCGCCACTTCGACCGGCTCACCGCACTGCTCGACGACGGACGCACCGTCACCGGCGGCGGGCACGACCGCGCCACGCGCTACCTCGCCCCGACCGTCCTCGCCGACGTGCCCGCGACCGCCCCCGTGATGCAGTCCGAGATCTTCGGCCCGATCCTGCCCGTCCTCACCGTCCCCGACCTCGACGCGGCGATCGCCTTCATCAACGAGCGCGACAAGCCGCTCGCCCTCTACGCCTTCACCGAATCCGCGGACACCAAGCGGCGACTGACCGAGGAGACCTCCTCCGGCGCGCTCAGCTTCGGACTCCCGGTCTCGCACCTGGCGATGCCCGACCTGCCGTTCGGCGGCGTCGGCGAGAGCGGCATGGGCCGCTACCACGGCGAGTACTCGATCGACACGTTCAGCCACACCAAGGCCGTCGTCGACAAGCCCCTCGGCTGATCCCGACCCTGCCCTCCCCCTCCACCCTCACCCTCGCCACCGGACCGCTGGTCCCACCGGCCCCTGAATCCCTCCGGAGCAACCGTCCATGACCCCGAACGAGCACGTCGACGCCGTGGCCGCCGAGACCCACAGGTTCGCCACCGCCGTACGCTCCGCCGACCCGGCCACCCCCGTCCCCACCTGCCCCGACTGGACCCTCGCCGACCTGCTCCGCCACGCCGGCAGCGTCCAGCGCTGGTTCACCGTCCTGCTGCGGCAACGCATCCAGGCACCGCCCACCAGCCGGGACGTCGACCTCAAGCTCCCCGAACGGGCCGAGGACTACCCGGCGTGGCTCACCGAGGCCGGCACGGAAGCGGCCGCGACGTTCGCGGCGACCGACCTCGACGCCCCCATGTGGGCCTGGGGCGCCGACCAGCACGCCCGCTTCTGGGTGCGCCGGATGCTCTTCGAGACCCTCGTCCACCGCGTCGACGCCGAACTCGCCCTGGGGCTCAAGCCCGAGATCGACCCGGACCTCGCCGCGGACGGCGTGGCCGAATTCCTCACCAACCTGCCGCACGCCACCCTCTTCGCCCCGCACACGGCCAAGCTCCGCGCCGCCGACCGCACCCTCCGCTTCACCCGCACCGACGGCGACGGCGACTGGCTGATCCACCTGCGCCCCGACGGCTTCGGCCCGGCCCCCGCCGACGCGACCGCCACCGACGCCGACGCCACGGTCTCGGCCACCGCCGCCGACCTCCTGCTCCTCCTCTACGGCCGCACCGACCGCTCGGCGCCCGGGATCACGGCCTCCGGGGACGAAGGACTGCTGGACCTCTGGTTCACCAACTCCGCCTTCTAGGAGAGCATCCGGGCACCTGAACCCCCTGCCCGGCGGCCCGCGCCGACGCC
>NZ_JBHXTL010000213.1:0-10137 GCF_042677365.1 Kitasatospora sp. NPDC127116 | reverse complement strand
GGGGCACATGGGTGCCCCGCCCGGCGCCGTCCGTCAGATGCCGAACGGCGCGGCGTAGCGGACGGTGCCCGCGGGCAGCGGGTGGTCGGCGTCCAGGGAGAGGGCCATCAGCGCCTCGTCCGGGACGTCGATGGTCAGGCCGATGCCGTGGGCGCCGGCGCGGGTGAAGCCGAACCGCGGGTAGTAGTCCGGGTGGCCCAGGACGACGACGTGGCGTTCGCCCAGGCCCCGTGCCGCGTCGAGGGCGGCGCGGACGGCGGCGGAGCCGGCGCCGGTGCGCTGGTACGCGGGGAGCACGGCGCACGGGGCCAGGCACAGGGCCGGGACGTCGCCGATGTGGCAGCGGGTCAGCAGGGCGTGGCCGACGGCGGTGCCGTGCTCGTCGGCGGCGACGAGGGACAGGCCCTCGATCCAGGAGGCGTCGGCGCGCAGTGGACCGCTCAGACCGGCGGCACCGGCGGCACCGGCGGCAGCGACGGCCCGGCCGGCGGCGGGGCCGAGGACGGCCGGCGGTCGGCGGGGCGGGCCGGCGGGATGACCGGGGCGCGGAAGTCGCGCGGGCCGGTCCACAGCGCGGGGACGGCGTCGCTGCGGCGGGCCAGTTCGTACGCCAGGGCCTCGTAGTTGACCCGCCAGCCGTGGAAGTGCGCCCAGGCCTCCTCGACCGGGCGCTCGCGCGGGAAGCCGGCCGCGGTGATCATCGCGACGGCGCCCAGGTACTCGGCGTAGGTCAGCCGGATCGGGACGTCCGGGTCCGGGTCCGTGTCGAAGTCGATCCGCAGCGAGCGGGCGATGTCGCGCAGCGCGGTGAAGCCGGCCCGGAGCACCAGCCGGGCCTCGGGCGGGGCCGACCGCGGGCAGAGCGCCAGGTGCAGGGCGGCGGCGTCCATCACGGCGATCAGTCCGACCACCCAGCTGCGGTTGGGCTGCGGGGAGCGGAAGGAGAGCAGCACCGGGTAGTTGGAGTGGCTCTCGCCGATGTCGGCGGCCAGCCGCTCCCAGTCCCGGTAGAGCTGGGGGAGCGCGGTCTCGGTGTCCACCAGGGACTGGCGGGCCAGCAGCTCGGGGCCCCAGGCGGGCTCGCCGGCCCGGGACTGCAGCAGCGTCACCTCGGTCTCGCGGCGCTGGTAGGCGGCGTAGAGGGTCGGCAGGTAGGAGATCTGGAGGGCGATCACCAGCGGGCCGCTGGCGGCGGCCAGGAAGTCGATCGCGGAGAGGTGCAGCCGGTCGCCGCTGGCGAAGCCGAGGGTGAACAGACTGGACCCGGCCTCGCGCACGGCCACCGACCAGCTGAGCTCCGAGGTGCCGTGCAGCAGCAGGGTGTAGGCGGTGAGCATGCAGCTGAGCCACACCCCGAGCATGCCCAGCAGCACCAGCGGCGCCAGCCAGGTGAGCGCCCGGTCCTGCGCGTGGTAGCCGCGGCCCGGTCCGGCGGCCAGCCGCAGCAGCCCGCGCAGCATCCGCCAGAGCCGCATCACCAGCGACGAGTAGAGCCCGCGCGGAACGACCAGCGTGCGCAGGATGCTGCCGACGATCAGCAGGAGCAGCATCGCGCCGAGGGCGGTCTGGATCATCCTCATGGCGTCATTCTGGCGGTACGCCGGGGCTGTCGCGGACCGGTGCCCGCGCGGGTCGGCCGTCGGCCGTCCGTCCACCTGCCGTCCGCCCGCCGTCCGTGGCCGGGGCGCCCCGGTTCACCGCACCGAGTATGACCATGATCACACCAAGGCGAGGCATACGTACTGATGTTCCCACCGCGTCTATGTGTACGGAGGATCACGCCCACGAGCGAATCGGAGACCGGACTGTGCGTGCCCAGCAAGACAGCGCCGCCGAAGAGGAGAAGCCCGGGCGGCGACGGTGGCGCTTCCCACCGCGTCGGAGGCCGTTACGGGCGTGGCGCCCGCTCCGGGGTCGGCGCCCGTCCCCGGGTCCGTCCCCGAGCCCGCCAACGGATGCCTCCCCGAGCCCGTCCCCGAGCCCGTCAACGGACCCGTGCCGGTCCCCGGACCCGGGCGCCTCCCCGCGCTCACCCCTGCGCCGGTTCCTGCGGATCGACTACCCGCGCCGCGCACGGCGCGGAGTCCGCCGCTGGCTCCCCTCCTGGCGGCAGCACATGCTGGTGGCCGGGACCGGGGCGGCGGCGCTGACGGGCTGGCTGGCCTGGTTCTACACGAACACCGCCGTCCCGGAGGACCTCAACTCCTTCGCCACCCAGCAGAACAACGTCTACTACTGGGCGGACGGCACCGAGATGGCGCGGATCGGCCCGACCAACCGGCAGGAGGTGCCGCTCGCCCAGGTGCCGGAGCCGGTGCAGTGGGCGGTGCTGGCCGCCGAGAACGAGACCTTCTACACCGACCCGGGCATCTCCGTGACCGGCATCGGCCGTGCCGTCGTCCAGATGGTCACCGGCGGCGACACCCAGGGCGGCTCCACCATCACCCAGCAGTACGTCAAGAACATCTACCTGAACCAGCGTCAGGACATGTCCCGCAAACTCAGCGAGATCGCCATCGCGATCAAGCTGGACGACCGGATGAGCAAGCAGGACATCCTGGCCGGCTACCTGAACACCAGCTGGTTCGGGCGCGGCAGTTACGGCATCGAGCGCGCCGCGGCCGCCTACTACGGCAAGGACGTCTCCCAGCTCGACCCGAGCGAAGGCGCCTTCCTGGCCGCCCTGTTGAAGGGCGCCGGGCAGTACGACCCGGCGATCAGCGCGGGGAACCGGGAACGGGCCGAGGAGCGCTGGTCCTGGATCCTGGACCGGATGGTGGAGGTGGGCAAGCTGTCCGCCGCCGAGCGCGCCCGGTACACGGTGTTCCCCGAGCCCAAGCCGCAGCCGAAGTCGGCGGGGCTGAGCGGCCAGATCGGGTACCTGGTGGACACGGCCCGCGCCTACGTGGAGAGCCACAGCGACATCACCCCGGCCCAGTTCGACCTCGGCGGCCACCAGATCCGCACCACCTTCGAGAAGCCGAAGGTCGACGCCCTGGTCGCCGCCGTCCAGCAGGGCACCGCGGGGATCGACCCGGACAACCGGGAGTCCGACAAGCTCCTGAAGGTCGGCGCCGCCTCGCTGGCCCCGGACGGCCGGGTCGTCGCGCTCTACGGCGGCCCCGACTACCTGAAGCAGGGCTTCAACAACGCCAACACCACGACGGTGCCGATCGGTTCGGCCTTCACCCCGGTGGTGTACGCCGCCGGGCTCGGCGAGGGAGTGCAGCGCCGGCGCGGCGGCGACCGCACCCCGGTCGCGCCCACCACCACCTACAACGGCGACGACGGGGTGAACGTGATGACCCCGGAAGGACCGTACTGGGGACGGGACGGGAAGATCGTCAAGACCGCCAACGACGGCAAGCGGAACTGGGGCAGCGTCACCCTGCGGAACGCGGTCGAACAGTCCGTCAACGGGCCGCTGATGCAGCTCGGCATGGACGTCGGCCTGGACAAGGTGCAGAAGACCGCCACCGACCTCGGCCTGCTCCCCAACAGCCTCGGCGAACTCGTCCCGGCCCTCGGCGTCGGCAACTCCACCCCCAGTGTTCTGCGCACCGCCGACGCGTACGCCGCCTTCGCGGCCGGCGGCTCCCACACCGACCCGTACTCGGTGCTCAGGATCTCCCGCAACGGCGTCCAGCTCCCCCTGCGCCTGCCCGCCGCCACCCAGGCGCTCACCCCGGCGGTCGCGGGCGAGGTGGACGCGGCACTCAAGGGCTCCGTCCGCGACGGGGCCGCCAAGCCGGCGGCGGAGGCCGGCCCGAACCTGGCCGCCAAACCCGGCACCACCGCGGACCGCACGGCGGGCTGGTTCGTCGGCTACAACGGGCAGCTGTCGACGGCGGTCACCGTGTTCCGCGCGGACCTGAAGGACATGAAGCTCCTCTCCCTCGAAGGCCTGGGCGGCGCCACCCCGGACACCTCCGACGCCACCGTGCCGGCCCGGATCTGGACCACCTACATGAAGACGGCCACCGGACAGTAGGCCGGGCCGCCGCGGGGACCGTGCTGCACGGTCCCCGCAGTTGACGTCCGGTCGGGCGGGCCCCCGGGCCGGGTGTGTTTCTCGGTCGACCGGGCGTTGCGGCAGTGTCTGTCCTCCGGGCAACGGCTGGGGGTGGGGGAGTGGTGGCGGCGGACGGGTACTTCGAGTTGGTCTGTGACGGGGGGCCCATCCGCGTCGTGGTGACCGGTGCGGGGCCGCGCGTGCTGGAGGTCGCGAAGGCCGTCAGGCGTCGGACCGGGCTCAGCCTGTGGCACGGCAAGGCCCTGCTCGGTCGGCTGCCCGCGGTTGTCCTCGATGACGTGACGTCGGACCTCGCCGAGGCCGTGGCGGCCGAGCTGCGGGCCGCCGGAGCGACCGTCGAGGTGCGGTACTGACGAGCTGCGGTACCGCCGGGGTGCGGTGCCGGGCGGCGGACCGCAGGGCCGGTGGCCGCTGTTGATCAGTGCCCGGACTAGTGTCAGGGTCGTGCCGAGGTCGGCGGGCGCCACCCGATCGGGCGGCCGGGCGGGCCTCGGTGCGGTCGTGAGCATCGAGGGACTGAAGCGGATGAAGATGACGTTCGGGCTGCTGGGGCCCCTGACGGTCGATGTGGACGCCGTGCCGCAGGCGCTGCCGCGGGCCACCGTGCTGCGGGGGCTGCTGGGGGCCCTGCTGCTCGCGGAGGGGGAACGGCTGCCCGTGGGGCGGCTGCTGGACCTCGTGTGGGCGGAGCAGTCGGACCGGGTCGGCCGGGGCGCGGTGCACACCGGGATGTCGCGGCTGCGCACCTGGCTCGGGCGGTTCGGGGACGAGGCGGTGGCGCTGGAGTCCGACGGGCAGGGCTACCGGCTGGTGACCGGGCCGGACGCGGTGGACCTCGGACGGTTCCGCAGGCTCGCCGCCGACGGGGACCCGGCCGGGGCGATCGGCCTGCGGCGCGGCCCGGTGCTGGCCGGGCTGGAACGGGTGAACCGCGAGGACCCGCTGGTCACGACCGTGGAGCACGAAGTGCGCGCCACCGCCCTGGCGCTGGCCCGGGCCGCGACGGCCGCCGGAGCGTCCCGGACCGCCGTCCCCGCCCTGACGGCGCTCGCCGAGGAGTACCCGTTCGACGAGCCCCTGCAGGCCGCCCTGCTGGAGCTGCTGGCGGCGGACGGTCGGGCGGCCGAGGCGCTGCGCCGCTTCCAGGCGCTGCGCCGGCGGCTGTCCGAGGAGCTCGGGATCGAGCCGGGCGAGCAGGTGCGGAACGTCTTCCTGGCGCTGCTGGCGCAGGACCGGGAGGGCGCCCGGCCGGACCGCGGTCCCGCCCGCGTGCCCTCCCAACTCCCCCGGGACGTCCCGGACTTCACCGGACGCGACGAGCAGGTGCGGATCGTGCTGGACGCCCTGGCGACCGGCCGGGTACCGGTGATCGCGGGCATGGGCGGCATCGGCAAGACCGCGCTGGCCGTCCGCACCGCCCACCTCGCCGCCGTCGACTACCCGGACGGCCGGCTCTACGCGGACCTGCGCGGGGCCGACGAGACGCCCGCCGACCCGGCCGGCGTCCTGGCCGCCTTCCTGCGCGCCCTCGGCGCCGACCCCCGGGAGATCCCGGCCTCCCTGGAGGAGCGTTCCGCGCTGTACCGCACCCTGCTCGCCGGCCGCCGCACGCTCGTCCTCCTCGACAACGCCGCGGGGGAGCAGCAGATCGTCCCGCTGCTCCCGGGCACACCGGCGGCCGCGGACGAACCGCCGGGCGACGGGTCCGGCGAACGGCCGGGCGACGGGTCAGGCGGCCGAACCGGCAACCGGCCCGGTGCCCGACCGGCCGTCCTCGTCACCAGCCGCGCCGCGCTCACCGCCCTGCCCGGCTCCCGGCTCGTCGACCTCCACGAACTCGACGCCCCCCACGCCCGGACGCTGCTGCGCCGCATCCTCGGGAACGAGCGGGTCGCCGCCGAACCGGTGGCCGCCGCCCAGATCGTCGAGCTGTGCGGCGGCATGCCGCTGGCCGTCCGCATCGCCGGGGCCCGCCTCGCCGCCCGGCCGCGCTGGACCCTGGCCCGGCTCGCCCACCTGCTGCGCGACGAACGGCGACGGCTCGACGAGCTGGCCGCGGGGAACCTGGCCGTACGGGCGGGCTTCGCCGTCGGCTATGCCAGGCTGTCGGAGCCGGCCCGACGCACGTTCCGGCTGCTCGGACTGCTCGACGCGCCCGACTTCGCGCCGTGGGCCGCGGCGGCGATGGCCGGCATCCCGCCGGAGCAGGCCGAGCGGCAGCTGGAGGAGCTGATCGACGCCCAACTCCTGCAGGAGACCGGCACGGAGCCGCATCTGCGCTACCGCTTCCACGACCTCGTCCGGCTGTACGCGCGCGAGCACGCCGAGGCCGCGGACGAACCGGCCGCGCGCACCGCCGCGCTCGAACGGGCCTTCGGCGCCTGGCTCTGGCTGGCCGAGCAGGCGGCCGACCAGGTGCCCGGGCCGTGCTTCGCGCCGATCCACGGCACCGCACCCCGCCACCCGATGCCGTCCGGCGTCGCGGCGGCACTGCTGGACGACCCGATGGCCTGGTTCGACGCCGAGCAGCCGGCCCTGAACACGAGCGCCCGGCAGGCCGCCGCGCTGCGCATGGTGTCGGTGGCGTGGGACCTCGCCGCCTGCCAGGAGAAGTACTGCGACGTGCGGGGCCTGTACGACGACTGGCGCACCACCCACCTGACCGTCCTCCAGACCTGCCGGACCGCCGGCGACGCGCTGGGCACGGCCGTGCTCACCCGCGGCCTGATCGAGGTGACGACCTGGACCACCCCGGCGGACGGCTCCGGGACGACCGTCGACCTGGCGGACGGCACCGAGACGATGGTCGCGCTGGAGGACCGCGCCCGGCACCTGCAGCGGCTGTTCGAGCAGGTCGGGGAGGAACGCGGGACCGCCGACGCCCTCGTCCTGACGGCCTGGAGCCTGGTGGCCCAGGGCCGCGAACAGGAGGCGCTGGAGGCCGGCCACCGCGCCCTGGACCTCGCCACCGCCCACGACCACCCGGGCGGCGAGGCCCGGGCGCACCAGATCATCGCCATCGCCCACGGGGAGACGGACCTCGACCGCACGATCGAGCACCTCACCGAGACGCTGCGGCTGGCCCGGCTGATCGGCAACACCCGCTTCGAGGCGACCGCCATCCAGTTCCTCGGAGCCGCCCACGGCCGGGCCGGCCAGGTGGAGCGGGCCGGCGAGCTGCTCCTCCACTCGCTCGCCATGGCCCGCTGCCTCAAGGACCGCTACGTGGAGGCGTTCTCGCTGCTCTACCTGGCCATGCTGTACGCGGGCACCGGCGACGGCCGCGCCCGGGAGACGGCGGAGGCCGCACTGGCCATCGCCCGCCGGTTCGACCTGGGGCACCACCTCGCCCAGGCCCTCGGCATCCTGGGGGAGCTGGACCTGGCGGCGGGCGACCACGCCTCGGCGGTCGCGCACCTGGAGGAGTCGGTGCTGGTGTGGCGGGCCCGCGGTTGGCGCTCCTTCCTGGCGGAGGCGCTGCGCGCGCTCGGCCGGGCGTACCAGGCGGCCGGGCTGCCGGAGTCGGCCGCGCGGGTGCTGGAGGAGGCGCGGGAGCTGAGCGACATCCGGTAGGCGGCGTGGGGCGGCACGGGGCAGCAGGGGGCAGCAGGGGGCAGCACGGGGAGGCGCGAGGCGGTGCGGGGCGGCGATGGCGAGCGGCCGGGGATCGGTAAGCGATCGGTAAGGCCCGGTTGCCTACGATCGATCTCCACGTACAGGACAGACGCACCCGTATCCGGCCGCAGGCCTGGTCGACGCGCCCGTCCCGTACGCGCCGCACGGGCAGCCGGTCGGGTTCGCGCAGGGGACGGACCCGGCCGGAGGCGCATCCGCGGGGGTGTCCCGCGGGCGTGGTCGGGCCGGCGAAGGTCGGGCCGGCGCGGAGTGGTCGGCCGGCGGGCGCGCCCGTCAGCTCGCGGGCCCGGCCGCCCGCGCCAGGGTGGTGTCCAGCCAGTCGAAGACCGTCTGGTGGAAGCGGAACATGGCGCCCATGTGGCAGTGTTCGCCCGCGCCCTCGGCCTCGGTCAGGGTGACGAGCGTGTGGGGGCAGGTCAGCGCGGCCCGGACCCGCTGGGGCTGGCCGCGGAAGAACTGGTCGTTCTCGGCGTCCAGGACGAGGGTGGGGCAGTCGATGAGCCGGGCGACGCCGTCGAGGGTGTAGTCGGCGGTGCGGCGGATGTAGTCCGCCACCGATGCGGCGCCGAACGTCCACACCCCGTTGCGCAGGGCCCACCGCAACTGGGTGCTCGCCTGCATGAGCAGAGCCATGACCGGCTCCACGAGGTCGTCCCGGCCGGCCTCGATCCACTCGCGCAGGAACGGCGGCATGAACCGGTCGTGGGCCTCCCCGAAGCTGTACAGGCCGTCGTCCAGCACCAGGGCGGCCGGGCGGTGTTCGTGGGCGGCGGCGCGGGCGGCCAGGTAGCCGCCGAGGCTGTAGCCGAACAGGACCAGCCCGTCGGCGGCGATCTCGGGGCGGGTCAGCGCGTAGTCGACCACCGGGGTCACCACGGCCTCCCAGTCCGGGCGGAAGGCGAGCCGCTGTTCGCGCAGCGCCGCGCCCTGGCCCGGACCGTCGTAGGCGAGGACGTTGTAGCCGCGGCGCAGCGCGGCCGCGGCGACGGCGAAGTACGCCTCCTCCAGCGTGGAGTCGAAGCCGCTGGTGAACAGGACGGTGGGGCGCCGGGCGCCGGAGTCGTCGACGAGGAACAGGTAGCCGGGCAGGCCGGTGTCCTGGTAGGGGATGGTCACGGCCTCGACGGGGGTGTCCATCAGGGCCGCCGCGGCGGCGAAGGTCTCCCGGGAGAGCGCGGAGAGGCTCTTGGCCTCGGGGTCGTTCGCGGGGTCGTCGCGGCGGTAGAACTCGGCGGTGCGGTAGTAGTTCGACGCGCGAAGCAGGGCTTCGCGGGCGCTGACCCGGTGCCCGGCCGCCAGGGCGCGGTCGCCGATGTCGTGGACGCGCTCGGCGGTGGCCTTCCACTCGCGCAGCCAGGCCGCCTCGTCGCCTTCGCCGATGTTCCGGGCGGTGGCCACGACCTCGCCCAGGTCGGCGCCGCCGTAGTTGGCGAATCCGGCCGCCCGGAGTGTTTCGAAGGAGAACGACTCGTCCTCGAAGAGGAATCGCATGGGTGCTCCCGACATTGCTGAGACGGAACGGTTCCGTCTCGTCTAAACGCTAGCCCCCGCCTAGTCGAGACGCAAGCGTTCCGCCTGGTGTAGGTTCGGGGAATGCCCAACACGCCCGCGCCCCGGCCCGCGACCCCCGGCCCCTCCGAGCAGCCCGTGCGCCGGACACCCGGCGGGCCGGTGCTCCAGGACTCCGTGACCGAGGCGATCGCGGCCGCCTTCTTCGAGGAACTGGCAGACGTCGGCTACGCCCGGCTCTCCCTGGAGGCGGTCGCCAAGCGCGCCGGGGCGGGCAAGGCCGCCATCTATCGCCGCTGGCCGTCGAAGCTCGACATGACCGTCGCCCTGATCCGGGCCGTGGCCGTGGACGCCTCCGAGATCGAGGACACCGGCACCCTGCGCGGCGACGTCCTCGCCTTCCTCACCGAGATCGACGGGGCGCTGCGTCACCGGCTCCCGTCGAAGATCATCCCCGATCTGCTCGCCGAAAGCGGTCGCAACCCCGAGCTGGCGCAGGTGCTGATGACCGCCGTCCGCGACACCCGCCGCGGCAAGGCCACCGGCCTGCTGGAACGGGCGGTCGACCGCGGCGAACTCCCCGCCGATGTGGACCGCGAGCTCGCACTCGACTTCCTCGCCGGCCCGCTGTACTGGCGCCTCGCGGTCGTCCGCACGGCGACCGCCCCCGACTACCTCGACCGCCTCACCGACAAGCTCCTCGCCGCCTTCGCCGCCTGACGGTCGAGGCTGCGCGGCGTCGTCGGCCGAGACCGCGTCGCACCCCGGACCTGAAGGCGTGTTCGGCCTGCTTCGGCCTGCACTCGCTGGTGCGGGCCGGAGCCGGCGGACTCCTCGGCCGCCGACGGGTTCGTACGGCGGCTTCGTACGGCGGCTTCGTGCGGCGGCGCCCCCCCGCGGGGGGGGGGGGGCCGCGCCGCGGGGCCCCCCCGCCCCCCGGCCCCCCAGGACAGCGGCAC
>NZ_JBHXTL010000212.1:0-10776 GCF_042677365.1 Kitasatospora sp. NPDC127116 | reverse complement strand
AGGCTCGACGAGCCCGGCCGACCGGTCAGCCTTCGCCGGCGTACGGGACGCCGGACGGGCTGGCCGAGTCGAACTGGTCGATCGATCAGGCGTTGAGGATGTAGTTCACCGCGTCGCCGACGGTCTTCAGGTTCTTGACCTCGTCGTCCGGGATCTTGACGTCGAAGCGCTCCTCGGCGGCCACGACGACCTCGACCATGGACAGCGAGTCGACGTCCAGGTCGTCGGTGAAGGACTTGTCGAGCTGGACGTCCTCGGTCGGGATGCCGGCGATCTCGTTGACGATCTCGGCGAGACCTTCCAGGACCTCTTCCTGGGTAGCCATACTGGCTGCTCCTCTACGGTGTTGAGCGTGTCCGGCCGGCGGCCGGGCACAGGCTTGTGAATTGGGCGAATGCGCCTAGGGGAGAGTAACGACTGCTGCGGCGTACACGAGACCCGCCCCGAACCCGATGATCAGGGCCAGGTCCCCGCTGTGGGCCTCACCGCTCTCCAGCATGCGTTCCATCGCCAGCGGGATGGAGGCCGCGGAAGTGTTGCCGGTCTCGGCGATGTCGCGGGCGACGGGTACCGACTCCGGCAGCTTGAGCGCCTTGATCATGGCATCCGTGATCCGCATGTTGGCCTGGTGGGGGATGAACGCGCCGAGCTGGTCGGCGGTGATCCCGGCGGCGTCCAGCGCCTGCTGGGCCACCTTGGCCATCTCCCAGACCGCCCAGCGGAAGACCGGCTGGCCGTCCATCCGCAGGGCCGGCCACTTGGTCTCCTCGCCCGCGCCGTTGATCGCGTCGGACTTGGCGAAGGCGGTGTCCCAGGCCTGGGTCTGGGTGATGAGGTCGGCCTGCGAGCCGTCCGAGCCCCAGATCAGCTTGCCGATGCCGGGGGTGTCCGACGGGCCGACGATCGCGGCGCCGGCGCCGTCACCGAAGATGAAGGCGGTGGAGCGGTCCGACTGGTCGGTCAGGTCGCTGAGCCGCTCGACGCCGATGACCAGCACGTAGTCGGCGTTGCCGCCGCGGATCATGCCGTCGGCCAGGCCGAGGCCGTAGCCGAAGCCGGCACAGGCGGCCGAGATGTCGAAGGCCGGGGCGTTGCCGCAGCCGAGCCGCTCGGAGATCTCGGTGGCGATCGCGGGGGTCTGCTTGAGGTGCGAGACGGTCGAGACGATCACGCCGCCGATCTGCTCGGCGGAGATCCCGGCCTGGGCGATGGCCTTGCCGGCCGCCTGGACCGACATCTCGGCGACGGACTCCTCCGGGCCGGCCCAGCGGCGCTCGGCGATCCCGCTGCGGGTGCGGATCCACTCGTCCGAGGAGTCGATCCACTCCAGGACCTCGGAGTTGGGGATCACCCGGACCGGGCGGTAGCCGCCGACGCCGAGGATGCGCGAGTACTGCGCGCCGCTCACCGGACGGATCTGGGGCTTGGTCATGCCTGGGTCTCCTGCTCCTGACCGCCGTGCTCCGCAACGAGCTCGCGGGCCTTGTCCAGATCGGCGGGGGTCTTGAGGGCGAGCGTGGCCACACCCTTGAGGTTGCGCTTGAGCAGCCCGGTGAGGGTGCCGGCGGGGGACAGCTCGATCACGGCCGTCGCACCCAGCTGCCCGAGGGTCTCCATGCAGAGGTCCCAGCGGACGGGGTTGGAGACCTGCGAGACCAGGCGCGCGAGCACCTCGGCACCGGTGTCCACGACCGCGCCGTCCCTGTTGGAGACGTAGCGGACCAGCGGGTCGGCCGCGGTCAGCGTCGGGGCCAGCTGGGCCAGCCGCTCGACGCCCGGGGCCATGTGCTCGGTGTGGAAGGCGCCGGCCACCTTGAGGGCGATCAGCTTGGCGCGGGTCGGCGGGTCCGCCTTCAGCGCCTCCAGCTGGTCCAGCGTTCCGGCGGCGACGATCTGGCCGCCGCCGTTGTTGTTGGCCGCGGTCAGACCGTGCTCGGCCAGCTTCGCCGCGACCTCCTCCGGCTCGCCGCCGAGCACGGCGAGCATGCCGGTCTCGGTGACGGCGGCGGCCTCGGCCATGGCCCGGCCGCGCTCACGCACGAAGGTCAGCGCGTCGTGGGCGCCGAGCACCCCGGCGCCGGCGGCGGCGGTGATCTCACCGACGCTGTGACCGGCCACGGCGCCGACCAGCTTGCGGGCGGCGTCCTCGTCCGGGAACAGCTCCCGGGCGGTCACCAGACCCGCCGCGACCAGCAGCGGCTGGGCGACGGCGGTGTCCTTGATCTCCTCGGCGGACGCCTCGGTACCGGCGTGCACCAGGTCGAGCCCGGCGACCTCCGACCAGCCGCGCAGGCGGTCGGCGACGCCGTCGAGCTCCAGCCAGGGGCTGAGGAAACCGGGGGACTGAGCACCCTGTCCAGGGGCGACGATTACGAGCACGGTTCAACCCTCTCTCGCCAGGCGCCCAGGGGCGGGTAGGCGACGGTAACGAAGAAAACCATCCCTGATTGTGCGGTTCCTACACTCCGGCTCAGCCGGGCTCCCCGACGGCGCCCAACCGGCCGAGGGCCAGTGCGATCCGCAGGGTGAACGCCGAACGTACGTCGGAGGGGGCGTACCCCGTGACGTCAGTCACACGTCGCAGCCGGTAGCGCACCGTGTTGGGGTGGACAAAGAGCATCCGGGCCGCGCCCTCCAGGGAGGAGGCCTGCTCCAGGTAGACGCTCAGGGTCTCCAGCAGGGCGGACCCGGCCTCGTCCAGCGGTGTGTAGATCTCCTCCACCAGCTGACGGCGCGCGGCCTGGTCGCCGGCCAGTGCCCGCTCGGGCAGCAGGTCGTCGGCCAGCACCGGGCGGGGGGCGTCCGGCCAGGCGGCGCAGGCCCGCAGGCCGGCCGCGGCGGCGTGGGCCGAGCGGGTCGCGGAGAGCAGGTCGGGCACGGTCGGGCCGACCACCACCGGGCCCGGCGCGAACTGGCCGATCAGCGCCCGGGCCGCGTGCACCGGCTCCTTCTCGCCGCCGACCACGACCACCAGGCGCTTGCCCAGCACCCCGGTCAGCACGTTCAGCTTGGCGTACCGGGCGGCCCGGCGGATCGCCTCGACCACCAGCTCGCTGTCGCCGTCCGGCGCGCTGCCCATCACCACCCGGACCTGGCTGGGCTGGCCCCAGCCGAGTGCGGCGGCGCGGGAGAGCACGCCCTCGTCGGCGTCGCCGGACAGCAGCGAGTTGACCACCAGCGCCTCCAGCCGGGCGTCCCAGGCGCCGCGCGCCTCGGCGGCCTGGGCGTACACCTGGGCGGTCGCGAAGGCGATCTCCCGGGCGTAGACCAGCACCGACTCGCGCATGTCCGCCTCGTCGCCGGGGGCGGCCACCTCCTCGATGGCCTCCTCCATCACCTCGATCGTGGTGCGGATCAGCTCGACGGTCTGGCGCAGGGTGATCGCCCTGGTCAGCTCGCGCGGAGCGGTGCCGAAGACGTCGGTGGAGATCGCCTGGGCGGTGTCGGGGTGGCGGTACCACTCGGTGAAGGCGGCGATGCCGGCCTGGGCCACCAGGCCGATCCAGGAGCGGTGCTCCGGCGGCATCCGCCGGTACCAGCCGAGCTGGTCGTCCATCCGCGAGATCGCGGCGGTGGCCAGCTTGCCGGAGGACTTCTCCAGCCGCTTGAGCGTCGCCGCCCGGCGTTCGGCGCGCTCGGCGGCGTTTCTGCGCTCCTGGGCGGTCAGGCGGGGCGCCGCACGGCCGGGTCGGTCACGGGCCGACCGGGGGGCCGGGCCCTTTCCGGCGGGGTCGGGTGCGGGGCTGGGACTGGGTTCGCTCTTGGAGTTCGCGGAGGCGGCTGGCACAAGGACAAGACTGCCTCACGCGAGTGACTGCTCGTGCACACCCCCCCCGGCACGGTGGCGCGGTGGCAGGAGTCGCACCGCGGCCCAGCCACTACGGTGGGGGCGTGACCGAAGCCCCCGACCGCCCCCGTGCCGACCTGCGCCGCACCGCCGAGCGCTACCGCTCCGTCCCGGCCGAGGGCGTCGAGACCAGGCACGCGTTCTCCTTCTCCGGCCACTACGACCCGAAGAACACCCACTTCGGGGCACTGCTCGCGTGCAACGAGGAACTCCTCGCCCCCGGCGCCGGATTCGAGGAGCACAAGCACCGGGACACCGAGATCCTCACCTGGGTGCTGGAGGGCGCGCTCGCCCACCGCGATTCGCACGGCCACAGCGGGGTGGTCCGACCCGGGATGGTCCAGCACCTCAGCGCCGGTTCCGGGGTCACCCACACCGAGCGCAACGTCGGCGGCGCCACCGGGCCGGTCCGCTTCGTCCAGATGTGGCTCCAGCCGGACGAGTTCGACGCGCCCCCCGCCTACGGCCTGCGCAAGGTGGAACCGGCGGACGGCGGGTTGACGCTGCTCGCCTCCGGGCTGGAGCGCGACGCCGGGACGGACGCCCTGCGGCTGCGCCGCGGCGACGCCGCGCTCTGGCTGGCCACCGCCGGGCCGTGGCAGCCGCTGCCGCTACTGCCCGAGGCGCCCTGGCGGTACGCCCACCTGACCGCCGGCTCGCTGGGCTACCGGACCGTCCCGGGGCCCAAGGGCGGCGGCCGCTCGATGGTTCCGGGCGACAGCGTGCGGATCACCGGCGAGGCCTTCGCCGACCCGGCGGCGGGGGAGACCGGCGCCGAACTCCTGCTCTGGGAGATGCACTCGCCGGTCTCCTACGGTTAGGGCGTGTCTGAACAATTCCCGCCGGGTGCGCCGACGCGAATGGTCGGACACGCCCCAGCGGCTCAGCGCTTCGGGAGTTCTTCGAGCACCGCGTCGGAGAAGGCCGGCCAGGCCTCGACCGCCCACGGCCCGAAGTCCCGGTCGGTGAGCGCGACGCAGGCGGCGCCGGCCTGCGGGTCGACCCACAGGAAGGTGCCGGACTGGCCGAAGTGCCCGAAGGTTCCGGGGGAGTTGGCGGCGCCGGTCCAGTGCGGGCTCTTGCCGTCGCGGATCTCGAAGCCGAGGCCCCAGTCGTTCGGGCGCTGGTGGCCGTAGCCGGGCAGCACACCGCTGGTGCCGGGGAAGGCGACCTCGCGGGTGGCCTGCCGGAGCGTGGACGGGTCCAGCAGCTTGGGTGCCTGCAGTTCGGCGGCGAACCGGGCGAGGTCGGCGACGGTGGACAGGCCGCCGGCGCCGGCCGGGGACTTGTGCGCGGTGTTGATCAGGGTGTCCGTCATGCCCAGCGGCTCGAACACCGCCTCGGCGGCGTAGCGGGAGAACTCGATCCCGGCGGCCTCGGACAGCGTCCGGGCCAGCACGTCGAAGCCCGCGTTGGAGTAGAGCCGGCGGTTGCCGGGCTCGCCGAACACCCGGTGCTCGTCGAAGCCCAGGCCGGAGGTGTGCGCGAGCAGGTGGCGGACGGTCGAGCCGGCCGGACCGGCCGGGTCGTCCAGCTCGAACACGCCCTCCTCGACGGCGACCAGCGCCGCGTACGAGGTGAGCAGCTTGGTCACCGAGGCGAGCGGGAACAGGTGCTGCTGCGGCCCGTGCGCGCCCAGGACCGCGCCGTCCGCCCCCCGGACCACCGCCGCCGCGGCATGGGGCACCGGCCAGTTCTCGATCATCCGCAAGCTCTCCATGGGATCCGACTGTAGTCGCCGGGAAATTCCGCGGAGAAGGTGGTGGTGGAGCCACCCGGGTGTCGGGCTTGCTTGGAGTGCACTCCAACTCGGTAGCGTCGTTCACGTCGTCCAGGACAGGGGGAAACGAGCGATGGCCGCACCCGCACGCATCGAGATCGACCTGCGCAGCTGCTCCGAGGTGTTCAGCCGCCCCGTCGGGGATCCGGACCCGAGGCCGAGGCACACCATCAGCGAGGTCGCCGCGGCGAGCGGGCTGACCACCCACACCCTGCGCTGGTACGAGCGGATCGGCCTGCTGGACCCGGTCGACCGGGCGGCGGGCGGCCAGCGCCGCTACTCCGACGCCGATCTGCACCGGCTGGCCTTCCTGGGCCGGCTGCGGCTGACCGGCATGTCGGTGGCGGACATGCTCAAGTACGTGGACATGGCCCGCCAGGGCGAGCAGACCTACGGGGAGCGGCGGCTGCTCCTGGAGGCCCAGCGCGAGGAGGTCCGACAGCGGATCGTGGACCTCCAGGCCACCCTCGCCGTCCTCGACTACAAGATCGATCTCTATGCCGGGAAGGTCGCCGGTGGCGCCGGAATCCCGGCCACGTGCCAGAACATCCATGTAGAGGAAGAGCAGAGCGCATGACTCAGACCGTCCTTCCCACCGTCGAACTCGGCACCGGCGGCCCGCTGGTGGGCGTCCAGGGCCTCGGCTGCATGGGCATGAGCGAGTTCTACGGCCCCACCGACACCGGCGAGGCGCTCGCCACCCTGGACGCCGCGCTGGCGACCGGTGTCACCCTCTTCGACACCGCCGACATGTACGGCTCCGGCCGCAACGAGGAGCTGATCGGCCCCTTCGTCCGGGCCAACCGGAACCAGGTGGTGCTCGCCACCAAGTTCTCCATCCTGCGCTCCGAGGAGGACGGCGCGGTCCGCGGCATCAGCAACGACCCGGCGTACATCCGGACCGCGGTGGACGCCTCGCTGCGCCGCCTCGGCACGGACGTGATCGACCTGTACTACATGCACCGCCGCGACCCGGCCGTGCCGCTGGCCGACTCGGTCGGTGCCATGGCCGAGCTGGTGCGGGCCGGCAAGGTGCGCCACCTCGGCCTGTCCGAGGTGACCGGGGCGGAGCTGCGCGAGGCGCACGCGATCCACCCGATCGCCGCGCTCCAGTCCGAGTGGTCGGTGTTCGCCCGTGACGTCGAGCGCACGGCGGTCCCGGCCGCGGCGGAGCTGGGCGTCGCCTTCGTGCCGTACTCGCCGCTCGGGCGGGGCTTCCTGACCGGCGCCTTCCAGGACGCCAAGGAGCTCTCGGCGGACGACTACCGCCGTTCCCACCCGCGCTACACCGGCGACAACGCGGCCGCCAACGGCGAACTGCTCGACCCGCTGCGGAAGATCGCGGCGGCCCGCGGCGTGACGCTCGCCCAGGTCGCACTGGCCTGGGTGCACCAGCAGGCCGAGGTGCACGGGCTGGCCGTCGTGCCGATCCCGGGCACCCGCAGGCGCGGCCGGCTCGCCGAGAACACCGCGGCGGCGACGCTGCGGCTGACCGCCGAGGAGCTGGCGCTGCTGGAGCCGGTGGCCGGCCGGGTGGCGGGGAACCGCTACGCGGACATGAGCTCCACCTCGGCGGCGCGGGAGTAGCGGGACCGGCGGCCCGGGGGAACCGGCGCGGGCTCCCCCGGGCCCCCCGGCCGGTGCCGGGCTCAGACCGTCCGGCCCATCCAGGCGGCCAGCCGGGTGTGCACGTCGGCGTCCTCGGCGACCGGCCGGACGGCGGCGAACGGGACGCCCGGCACCCGCTGTTCGGCCGGCAGCACGAACTCGGCGACGGCCAGCGCGGTCCGCGCCAGGTCGTCGTCCAGGGCGAAGCCGTTGCCGAGGCTCCCGGCGATGTCCCCGGAGTGGGTCACCAGCTCCATCAGGTAGCCGGCCACCGCCGCCGCGCCGGGCACCTCGCCCCAGGGGGCGACGGTCGGGCGGCCGAGCTTGGCGTCGTCCGCCCAGGCGGCGGTGACCCGGGCTCGGGCCCGGCCCAGCGCGGCCGGCCAGCCCTCGTCCGAGGGGTCCTCGACGGCGGCCACGACGTCCTCGGCGCGGCCGCCCTCGCCCATGTACGCGAACCGGTGGATGCCGCCGACCACGTGGTTCAGCAGCTGACGCAGGGTGAACTCGGTGCAGGGGGTGGGCCGGTCGAGGTCGGCCGGGGTGATCGTGGCGAACAGCTTCTCCAGCTGGTCGAGGGCGGTCAGGTACTGCGGGCGGGCATCCTGGACAGCGGTCATCGGCGCTCAACTCCCTGGTGTCGGGTGGTCTTTCGGGCTCGGAACGCAATTTCCCAGTAAAACCTGACAACTGCCGTCAGGATTACTGGGATTCTTGAGGCATGAAGGCCGACCGCCTGCTCTCGATCCTGCTGCTGCTCCAAACCCGCGGCCGGGTGTCCGCCACCGAACTCGCCGAGCGGCTGGAGGTGTCCGTCCGCACCATCTACCGCGACGTCGAGTCGCTCTCCGCCGCCGGGGTGCCGGTGTTCACCGAGCGCGGGCGGCACGGCGGCATCGGCCTGCTGCCCGGTTACCGCACCGACGTCACGGGCCTGACCGCGGACGAGGCCAGGGCGCTGTTCGTGCTCTCCGCCCAGGGCGCGCACAGCGACCTCGGGCTGGACGGGGCGCTCGGTTCGGCGCTGCGCAAGGTGATGGCGGCGCTGCCGGCCCCGCACCGGCCGGCCGCCGAGCGGATCAGCGAGCGGATCCTGGTCGACCCGGCCCGCTGGATGCAGACCCCCGGCGCGGTCGGCCCCGCCGCCGGGCCGGACCTGGGTGAGCTGCAGTACGCCGTCTTCGCCGACCGGCGGCTGCGGCTGCGCTACCGGCACGGCGGCACGCCCGCGCCGGTGGAGTACACCGTCGACCCGTACGGGCTGGTGAGCAAGGCGGCGGTCTGGTACCTGGTGGCCGATCTGAACGGCGAGCCGCGGCTGTTCCGGGTCGACCGGGTGCTGGCCGCCGACACCACCGAGGAGACGGTGCGGCGCCGGGCCGGGGTCGGGCTCGGTGACGCCTGGGCGGTGCTGCGCGAGCAGGTGGAGCGGCTGCCGAAGGACCTGCCGGTGCGGGTGCGGGTCCGGCGCGGACGGCTGGACATGTTCCTGCGCATCCACGGCGGCCGGGTCACCGCGCCGCCGCCGGAGGCGGGCGCCGGGCCGCCCGAGGAGTGGGCCGAGGTGGCGATGGCCTTCCCGGCACCGGCGGCCGTCCGGTCGCTGCTGGCCTTCGGCGCGGACGTCGAGGTGCTGGTCCCGCCGGCCGCCCGGCGCGAGCTGGCCAGGGCGGCGGCGGAGGCCCTGCGGCTGTACCAGGACCAGCCGTCCTGAGCCCCGGGGGCCGGCCTCAGGAGCCGGGGTTGGCCCGGACCACGTCCTGGTAGCGGCCGAGGGAGATCGCCGCGAAGTTGCGCAGGCTGTCGGTGCCCTCGGTGAAGTAGCCGTTGTGGCCGGCCGCGCGGGCCGAGGAGATCTGCTCGGAGCCGAAGCCGCTCGCCGTCGGGTCGGCGCCGTGGCCGAGTCCGCCGACCTCCAGGAACGGCACGTTGCCGATCCAGTCGCTGGGGTTGCGGGTGGCCCAGACGTGCACGCCGGCGCCCAGTTCGGTGGTGCTCTGCACGCCCATGCCGGGGCTGCCGAAGACCACCAGGTCGGTGATGCCGGAGGTGTCGGACGGCGAGGCCGCCGCGCGCGGGATCTCCGGGGCGGCGGTGCCGCAGACCACCGAGCCGTACGAGTGGCAGAGCAGCGACGGCGGCGCGTCCGGCCGGGTGGTCTCCTTCAGCCCGGAGAGCAGCCGCTCCAGCCGGGGGGCGGCGACGTCGGCGAGCCGGGAGGTGGCGGCGTCCGGGCCGAGGCCGGAGGGCGTGACGTAGCCGGTCCAGGAGATCACGGCGGTCCGGGTGTTCGGCGCCTGGCGCCGCTCCTCGGCGTGGAGGGCGCGGGCCATGCCGGCCGGGGAGCGCAGCGGCTCGGCGGCCTGGTCGTGGTGGCCGAGGTCGGCGTCCGAGCCGGGGACGAGCACGGAGATCCGCTCGGCGTCGGCGAGGTCGCCCCACACCTCGCTGACCAGGCCGCGGCCGCGCGGGTCGAAGGCCAGGACCTGCCGGCCGGGGGCGAGCAGGTGCTCGACGTCGTTGGCGCGGGAGACGGCCAGCGCGCGGGTGTCGGAGTCCAGTTCGCGGTCGGCGGCGCGGGCCAGGGCCCGGTCGCGCTCGGCGGCCAGGGCGATCCTGTTGGCGCGGTAGCGCAGGTCCAGCGGGGCGCCGTCGTAGTTGCCGACGACCAGCGGGTACTGCTGGATCAGCCGGTCCAGTTCGGTGGGCGCGAGCGAGGCGAAGAACGCCGCGGCGGCGGCCGGGGCGGTGGTGGCCGGGTCGGGCAGGGAGTGGCCGAAGGAGTGGTCCTGGACCCAGGCGGCGCTGCCGGCCGGAGGGGTGGAGATCGCCAGCTGTTCGGAGGAGACCGCGGCCGCGGCGGCGGCGCCTCCGGCGTCGGCGAGCACCGCGCAGCCGGCGAACGCCCCGATCAGTACCCGCTTCCAGCGCCGACGGTTGCGCACCGCACCAACTCCCTTGGGGCCCGTCACCGTTTCGCGGGCGGTGCCCGGAGGGTGCGATAGCTCTGCTGACTTCCCTGCGCAAGCCTAGGGGGCCCGGAGGGAGGACGGGAACGCCTAAACTGTGGGATGGATCACATGAACCCGGGGTGTCTGCGCGACGTCTCCCAGTGGTTCGGACGGTGCCCCGTGCGGCCGTTCGACAGGGCCGCGCTCAGGCGTCGAACTCGCGTACCAGGCGCTTCGGCGCCGTCCGCCGCCAGGCCTCGGTGACGAGGTCGTGCAGCTCGTCCCGGTCCACCAGGTCCAGCCGGACGCTCACCCAGCCGTGCCGTCCGACGTACGGGGCGGAGGAGAACACCTCGGGTTCGGCGGCGAGCAGTTCGGCCTGGTCCTCGGGGGAGGCCTTGACGGTGACCCGGTCCCCGTCGGGCGCGCCCATCGCGAAGATCCGGCCGCGGACCCGCAGCGTCTCGATGTCCCAGGTCGGCTCCTGGGCGGCTTCCGGCAGGGCCAGCGCCATCGTGCGGAACTCGTCGAACGTCACCATGGCGGCAGGGTAGGGCAGGACACCGACAGCGTGCCGCAGGGGCGCGGGC
>NZ_JBHXTL010000211.1:0-10831 GCF_042677365.1 Kitasatospora sp. NPDC127116 | reverse complement strand
ACCACGGTGGGGGTGGCGAGCGCCGCGAGGCCGGTCGCCGCGAACAGCGCGGCGCCGGTCAGGGCAGGCAGGAGTCTTTTCATCGGAGCCTCTCGTGGGGATCGGGCCGGGAGCAGCAGAGTGACAGCAAACCCGCACCTTTGAAAGGCTCATGACATGAGACGCATACGCCTCACCGTCGGCCGGCCCCTCGGGGACCGGCCCGGCGCCCTACCGGACCACCGGCAGCACCGCCGCCGCGCCGCGGCCGGTCGCCGCCTCGATGAAGTCCACCGGGTCGGCGACCCGCGCCAGCAGCGCACGGGTGAAGTCCAGCGCCCCCTCGGCGGGCGGCGGGCCGCCGACGGCCGCGATCAGGTCGAGCAGGTGGACGGTCGCCTCCATCAGCGCCACCTCGCCGAGCGCGCCGACCGTCACGCTGCCGAGCAGCGGGTGCGCCACCGCGGTGCCCGGCGGAAGGTCCGCGAGGCCGTCCAGCGCGGCCGGCCCCTCGACGCCGAACCGGGCGATCAGCACGGCGGGTTCGGCCACCTCGGCGACCTGCTTCGCCGCCTCGGCGACCTGGTCGGCGGCAGTGTGGGCGATGCCGCCGGGCCGGTTGTAGACACGCAGGATGCCGGCCCCGTCCACCACCTCGGGCCGCCCGTCCAGGACGGCCGCGCGCAGCCCGGTGAACATCTCCGGCACCGGCGCCACGTGCGCGTACAACTCCCGTACGGTCCACCCGGGCAGCCGGGTGGACCGCTCCCAGTCCTCGGCGGCCAGGGACGCGCCCCGCTCCGCCCAGGACACCCAGGCCTCCGCCAACAGCGCGCGCACCGGGTCGTTCTGACTGCTCATCGGCTCTCCTCAGGACGGTGATCACGGGGTCTCCCCACGCTATCCCGGGCTCCCGGAAAACCGTTTGCCGCCCCCTCCCCCGGGCCGTCACCATCGGCCCATGACCGACTCCGCCGCCCGCCCGCTGCCCGCGCCCGCCGCCCACCCGGCCCCGGGCCGACAGCAGCCCGGCCGTCCCCGGAGGCCCGACGCCGCCCGCCCATGAGGGCCGCGCTGGCCGCCGGGCTGCTCGCCGGGCTCGGCGTGGCCGTCCCGGTGGGGGCCGTCGGGGCCTACCTGGTGTCGCTCACCGCGCGCACCTCGCTGCGCACCGGCGCCTGCGCCGCGCTCGGGGTGGCCACCGCGGACGGGCTCTACGCGCTGCTCGCCGCGGCCGGCGGCACCGGCCTCGCACCGCTGCTCGAACCGGTCGCCCGGCCGCTGCGGATCGTCTCCGCCCTGGTGCTGCTGGCCCTGGCCGCCCGGACGGCCTTCACCGCGGTGCGCGGCCGTCCCGGCACCACCGCCGGACCGCGGGCCGCGCCGCCCACCCCCGCCCGGGCCTTCCTCGTCCTGCTGGGCATCACCCTGCTGAACCCGCTCACCGTGCTCTACTTCGCCGCCCTGGTGCTCGGCGGCGGCAGCCAGGAGGGCGCGCCGGCCCGGGCCGCCTTCACCGTCGGCGCCTTCACGGCCTCCGCCTGCTGGCAGCTGCTGCTGGCCTCCGGCGGCGCGCTGCTCGGCCGGGCGCTGACCGGCCCGCGCGGCCGGCTGCTCACCGCGCTCGGCTCGGCCGCCCTCGTCGCCGCCCTCGCCGTCCGGCTGCTGCTCGACTGAGTCCCGGGGCTGAATCCGGCGCTGAAACCGGGGCTGAATCCGGGGCTGAATCCGGGGTGCGGGTCCCGGGGCGGCGGCCGGCACCCCGCCCCACCCGCCACCGCGCGCCCGGCACCACTCCCCCACCGACCGCCACCCGCCTCCCGACTACGCACCGCACCCGGCTCGGCCGTCCTGGTCACCGGGCCGCCACCCGATGCTCCGCCCCATGCGTGGTCACCGCCGTTCACCGAACTCCGCGGGGCCGGTCCGCCGCCGCCGCGTCGGCCACCCTCCGCAACCGGCCCCGCCGCCCCGGTCGCCGCGCCGGTCGCCACCCCCGCTCCGCCACCCGTCGGCTGACCAGCGGGATCGGCGAACCGACCGGCAAATCCCGTTGACCCGTTTACGTCTGATTCCTACCTTGTATCCTGGTTCTGTATCCGCTGAGTGACATCCGCCGAAAACGCCGAACCCCCAGCCCAGGCAGCGGGCCCCGCGCCACGGCCGGTCCGCCGAACCGTCCGAACCGTCCGAACGGCCCGGGCGCGACCGGGAACGCTGCCACCGACCCGGAGGAGCGCGGAGATGGCCGAGCAGGACGCCCCCGAGAAGCGGGGCCGGCTGAGCCGCCCGCTGGTGCTGGGCGCCGCCGTGGCCCTGGTCGACCGCGAGGGCCTGGCCGCGCTGACCATGCGCAGGCTCGCGGCCGAGCTCGGCGTGGAGTCGATGGCCCTGTACCGCTACACCCCGGGCAAGGAGGCCCTGATCGACGGCCTGGTCGAGGCCTACTTCGACGAGATCAACGCCCGGCTGCGGGCCGGCTCCGCCGGCGGTTCCCACCCGGACGGCTGGCGCGCCGAACTGCGCCGGATCGCCCGGGCGTTCGCCGCCACCGCGCACGCCCACCCCGAGATCCTGCCGCTGGTCGCGACCCGCCCGCTGGCCGTCCCGGTGGCCCGCCGCCCGGCCTCGGTGCTGGACCTCACCGAGCACATCCTGGCCGTGCTCGGCCGGGCCGGCTTCGACGACGCCGGCGCGCTGACCGTCTACCGCACCTTCGTCGCCTGGAACCTCGGCTGCCTGCTGGTGGACAAGCGCCAGGTGGTCGACAACCCGAGCGAGCCGGACCCGGCCCTGCGGCTCGGCCTGCACCGGCTGCCCGCCGCCGACTACCCCAGGCTGCGCGCCCTGGTGCCCCGGTTCGCCGACTTCGACCACGAGGCCGAGATGCTGAGCGGCCTGGACAGCCTGCTCGACGGGATGCCCGAGCCGCCCCTTGACGACTTCTACCGTGACGGCGGATCCTGAGGATACGAGGTACACGTCGGACATATCCGCTCCTATCGGCGCCGCCGCGCCGCCCGGCACCACCGCGGCAGCGCGCTGACGGCGCCCGGAAGAAGTCCCCATGTCCTCCGCACCCGACACATCACCCCCTGACGACATCCTGCGCCTCCGCGTCACCGCCAAGGACCCGGAGACCCTGCGCGCGCTGCTGCGCGACACCCGCCCCGACGTCGGCGGACGCCCGCACGTCGAGGAGGACGGCCGCATCGGCATCGACGTCTACGTCCCGGCCGACCGGATCCCGGCCCTCGAACGCGAGGGCGTCACGGTCACCATGACCGGCAACGCCAGCGAGGCCGGGCGTGCCGCCCAGGCCGAGGTCGGCAGCGGCGACCGCTTCGCCCCCGCCGACGCCGTCCCGCGCGGCCTGGCCGCCAAGCTCTCCGGCTGACCCGGGAGGCCCCCCATGCCGTACCTGAACGTCACCGAGGTCGAGTCCGCCGTGACCAGCCTGGCCACCGCCTTCCCCGACCTGACCCAACTCGTCACCCTGCCCGAGCCCTCGTTCGAGGGCCGCACCGCCCACGCCCTGCTGATCAGCGAACCCGCGGCGGCCCCCAAGCCGTGCGTCATGATGATCGGGGGTGTCCACGCCCGTGAATGGGGCAGCTGCGAGATCCTCGTCCACCTCGCCGCCGACCTGCTGGAAGCCCACCGGGACGGCACCGGCCTCGGCTACGGCGGCACCGCCTTCACCGCCGGTCAGGTCAGCGGCCTGCTCCAGCGGCTCGACCTGGTGCTCTACCCGCTGGTCAACCCCGACGGCCGGCACTACAGCCAGACCGTCAGGCCCATGTGGCGCAAGAACCGCAACCCGGCGAACGCCGGCGGCAACCCGGCCCCGGACTGCGTCGGCGTCGACCTCAACCGCAACTACGACTTCCTCTTCGACTTCGTCACCGCCTTCGCCCCGGGCGCCAACCCCCAGGTGTCGAACGACCCGTGCGACCAGCAGGTCTACGCCGGCCCGAGCCCGTTCTCCGAGCCGGAGACCCGCAACGTCCAGTGGCTGCTGGACCAGCTCCCGCTGACCCGGTGGTTCGTCGACGTGCACAGCTACTCGCAGGACATGCTCTACAACTGGGGCGACGACGAGAACCAGTCGGTCGACCCCGACATGAACTTCCGCAACTCCGACTACGACGGCAAGCGCGGCCTGCCCGGCGACCTCACGTACGCCGAGTACATCCCCAAGGACGACGAGGACACCGCCGTGCTGCTCGCCGAGGCGTTCTGCAAGGGCGTCAACGGCGTGCGCGGCCTGTCGTACAAGCCGATGAGCGGCTTCCACCTGTACCCGACCAGCGGGACCAGCGACGACTACGTCTACTCCCGCAACTTCGCCGACCCCGACCAGGGCAAGGTGCTCGGCTTCACCGTCGAGTGGGGCACCGAGTTCCACCCGCGGTGGGCGGAGATGGAACAGATCATCCGCGACGTGGACGCCGGGCTGGTGCAGCTCTGCCTGGCCACCGCCTGAACAACCCCCGAACCACAGTGCCCGACAGCGGGGCGCCCGCCACGACCCTTCGTGGCGGGCGCTCCGGGTGCGCGCTCGGGCGGCCGGTGGAACGCTCAGGCGGCCCGGTGGAAGAAGAACGGGTCGATGGACGGCGGCACCCGGGTCACGCCGTCGGTGCTGAGCAGCTGGTGGACGGTGAAGTTGGCGTTGCGCTGGTACGTCACGCCCACCGGGAAGTTGGCCCGGTCCGGCGTGTTGTTGCCGGCGAAGACGCCGTAGAAGTCCTTCCCGACCGCGAGCATCCGGATGTAGTCACCGAGGAAGGGCAGTCCCGCGGCACGGGGCACGTTCGCGGGTGCCTGGTGCAGGACGTCGGACTCCGGCGCGGTGCTCCAGTTGTCGGCGGTGACCTCCAGGATCGTCGTCCACTGATTGGCGGCGAACCGCTGGTAGACCAAGCCCACCAGACCGTCCTCGTTGACGGCCAGCGACGGGTTCTTGGCGTCGGTGACGTCGTCGCGCACCTTCCGCCAGGTCTGGCCGCGGTCCTGCGAGTGCCGGACGTGCAGGGTGTTGTCGACACCGCCCGGGCCGCCCACGCGGTCGCACCAGGCGATCCAGACGCGGTCGGCGTCGGTCGGGTCCACCGCGATCGTCAGGTCGCCGCCGAGCCGTTCCTGCCCCATGGTCGAGTTGAACGCGACGAAGCGGTCGGTCGCGACCCGCTGCCCGGGGACGCTGTCGGTGGCGTCCTTGAGGTCCTGGAACGGGTGGGCGCCGACGCCTCCGTCGTCGTCCCGGCTCACCACGACGTCGAAGGTGACGTTGGTGATCGGGTCGCCCTGGTCATTGGTCCGCCAGCTCTCGAACGCCGCGTAGACGGTGCCGTCGGGGTGCACGGCGAGGCGCACCGGCGGCCCGTCCTGACTCGCCGGGTCACGGTTCTCGATCACCGTGGGCACGAATCCGGCCGGTGCGGGCGCCGTCCGCGCGTCGCCCGAGACGTCCACGACGGCGGTCCGCGGGCCCGGACCGTTGTTGCCGACGTAGACCCGGTCGCGGTCGGCGCCGCCGGCCGTCACGGTGTCGGCGACGACCCACGGCTGGTCCTCCTGGTCCCGGCTCACCAGGATCTCCATGGGCGCGGTCGAGGCGATGTTCGGCGTTCGAAGGATCTGCATCCTGGTGATCGGCCTGGGCCGGTGCAGTGCGGCCAGGCCGTTCAGTATGCCCGCGTACAGGGCACCGCCCCGGGCCGCGAAGGCCACCGTGATGTCGGCGGTACCCAGATCCGGCGCGGCGCCGGGGACGACGGCGTGCAGCACCCAGCTGTCGCCGCCGTCCGTGGACACGTAGACCGGGGCGAGCGGACCGCCCATCGGGTCGGGGGTGAAGGCGGTCGCGACCATCTCGGTGGGCGTCTCGGGGTTGACCGCGAGAAACGGCTCGGAGTCCTGGGTCGCGGTGCCGCTCAGCGCCTTCGGGGTGATGTTGACGACCTTGAGGGTGGGCATGTCGGCTCACCTCCGTTCGCGCAGCACGGCGAGCTTGTGCACCGGCTGGTAGTCCTCGGGGTGGATCAGTTCGTACGGGGCGAGCTCGCGCTGGTCGTCCTGGGTGGCGTGCAGGAGCCACAGCCCCTCCTGGCCGGCCTTGGGCTTGGGCACCCGGTAGTAGTGGGCGTCGCGGCTGTTGGGGTACAGCACGGCGAGGGTCGCGTCGTTCACCCGGCCGCTCTCGACCCGGGTGACGGCGATCGCCGCCCGCCACCAGTCCGGCGAGTGCTCGGACCGGCGGTCGGCGCGGTCGGCACCGCCGGCCCGTTCCAGGCCGACCACCGTGCCGACGACCACGGCGTCCGCCTCCGCGGCGTGCGCGGCCAGGTCCTGGTGGCGGATCTCCCGCTGCACCGAGCTGAACGGCTGTTCGTCGGCCGTGGTGGCGGCGAGCGACACGTGGTGCTGGACGGCCTCGGCGGGCAGCCGGCCCACCTCGGTGACGCCCAGGCCCTCCCCGTACACCATGCCCTGGGTGAAGAACGCGGCCCGGTCGCCGACGCCCATCGGACCCGCGTCGGGCGACAGTTGGACGGTGACCTCATTTCCCGCGAGCTGCCGGAACGCTTCCGGCGCGTGCAGCACCTGGTCCACCCTGACCACGGCCGTCCGGTCGTTCCTGGCCTCGGCCGGAACGGCCGCGAGCGAGGTGCCGCCGACCCGGGTGACCGTGCCCACGAAGCTCAGCGGCGCCCGCCGGACGAGTTCGGTGAGCTCCTCGTGCGCGACGGGTGGCATGTCGGTCATGACGGTCCTCCTCTCCGCTCACCGCACCGCGCGGGCCGAGGAAGGGTGCGCCCGACGCCACTCGATCCGCGCGCCGAGCAGGCAGGCGGCGGTGACGGCGGCCGCCAGTGCGACCACGAGCCACTCCGCCGCACCGCTGCCGGCGTCCGGGTCGATGCCGAGGAGCGTCTCGATCCACTGCGGCCACACCAGGGTGAGCAGGAACAGTAGTCCGGACAGTCCGCCGAGGGCCGTCTCCAGCCAGAAGCGGGGCCGGACCGGATTCGTTTGCCGGAAGGGCATCACTGCGCCTCCCCTTCTCCAACCGCCCGGGCCGCGCCGCGACGCGGCGCGCGCCGTTCCCGTGCCGCCGCGCGTGGCGGCGGCACGACCCGGCCGGGCCGGCCCGGGCCGGGGTCTGGTCTGCTCCCTTCGGCACCGCCGGTCGGGGGCGGGATCGCCGCGGGAGGTGATCTGCTTCGATCCGCAGCGTCGGAGCTGCGGTGGGAGTGCGGCCGGGAGGGGATCGCGGGTCGTCCGCATCCCGTCCCTGCGCTGTACGCCTACGAGGCACACGTACTTCGTATACGAGTCTGCTCGCACTCCGTGAGCAGGTCAAGGGCGGACCGGGCCGCCTCCCGCGTCAGACCCGGGCGCCGAGCATCCGCAGCACCAACTCGCCGTAGCGGCGCCCGAGTTCCTCCGGCGTCTCGGTCGAATTGTCGGTGTACCAGCGGGAGACGTCGATGCCCAGCGAGGTGACCGCGCGAGCCGCCGTGCGCACCTCCGCCACCTGGAAGTCCCCCGCCGCCACGCCGGCCCCGATCAGCGCGCTGACCTCGCGCTCGATGTCCAGGCGCAGCGCCGCGACCACCGCGTAGGCGTCCTCGGGCAGCGCGTGCAGCTCGTAGTTGACCACCCGGCCGACCGTCCGGGCCCGGGCGTGCCAGGCGGTGAACTGCTCGACCAGCCGCCGCATCCGTTCGGCCGGGCCGCCCTCGCCGGCCGCCGCGTTCCGGACCAGGGCCAGCGTGGCGGCGTGCCCGGCCCGGCTGATCTCGGCCAGCAGTGCGGCCTTCGACTGGTAGTGGATGTACAGCGCCGCCGGGCTCATCCCCGCCGCGGTGGCGATGTCCCGGGTCGTGGTGGCGTGGAAGCCGCGCTCCGCGAACGACTCGACGGCGGCCTGGAGCAGCCGGTACGCCGCTTCGGGGCGGGCGTCGGCGCCGGGCAGGGTCGGCCAGAGGTCGGCGAGCGGGGTGCTGGTCATGGCGTCATCCTCCCAGAGAACTCGTACACGCTTTCCCTCCGACCGCCCGCCCGGGCCGACCGTCGGCCACCGTTCGGGCCGGGGGTGGGCGGTCGCCGGAGTGTTGACAGGCTCCCGCACCGACAGCATGCTGAGCAAGCGCTTAGTCAGGTGGTGGCAGAGATCCTCGCACGAAAGGCAGGACGCTCCGTGGTGCACTCCTTCAAGGGCCGGGTGGCCGTCGTCACCGGGTCGAGCCGGGGCATCGGCCTCGGCATCGCCCGCGAGCTGGTCGACCGCGGGGCCAAGGTCTGCCTCACCGCCCGCAACCCGGAACCGCTCGCCGAGGCCGTCCGCGACCTGGGCGGCCCGGACAACGCGATCGCCGTCGCGGGCAGGGCCGACGACCCGGCGCACCAGGAGGAGGCCGTCACCCGCACCCTGGAGGCCTTCGGACGGCTCGACCACCTGGTCAACAACACCGGCATCAACCCGGTGTACGGGCCGGTCCTGGACACCGACGAGGCCGCCGCCGCCAAGATCCTCGCCGTCAACGTGCTCGCCCCGCTGGCCTGGACCCGCCGCGCGCACGCCGCCTGGATGGGCGAGCACGGCGGCTCCGTCGTCAACGTCGCCTCCATCGCCGGCATCCGCTCCTCGCTCGGGATCGGCATGTACGGCGTCAGCAAGGCCGCGCTGATCCGGCTCACCACCGAACTCGCCGCCGAACTGGGCCCGCAGGGCATCCGGGTCAACGCCGTCGCCCCCGCCGTGGTCAAGACCAGATTCGCCGAGGCCCTGTACGAGGGCCGTGAGGAGAAGGTCGCCAGGGCCTACCCGCTCGGCCGCCTCGGCGTCCCCGAGGACATCGCCGGCGCCGTCGCCTTCCTGCTCTCCCCGGACGCCGGCTGGATCACCGGCCAGACCCTGGTCGTGGACGGCGGGGTCACCCTCGGCGGTGGGATGTGACCCCCGGGGACTTCGACGACCCGACACCCGACGGCGGGACATCCGACAGCCGGGCGTTCGACGGCCGGGGCGTGGTGGTGACCGGCGGCGGCCGGGGCATCGGCGCCGCACTGGCCCGGGCCTTCGCCGCGGCCGGCGCCCGGGTGGCGGTCAACGACCTGGACGCCGGGGCCGCCCACGCCGTCGCGAAGGAGTGCGCGGGCACCGCACTGCCCGGGGACGCCGCCTCCGCCGAGGGGATCGCCGACCTGGTCGGCCGGGCCCGCGCCGAACTCGGCGAGATCGACGTGTGGTGCGCCAACGCGGGCGTCGCCCCGGTGGGCGGCGCGGACGCGCCCGCCGCGGCCTGGACGAGCGCCTGGGAGGTCAACGTCATGGCCCACGTCCGGGCCGCCGAACTGCTGCTCCCCCGCTGGCTGGAGCGCGGCGAGGGCCGGTTCCTGGCCACCGTCTCCGCCGCCGGGCTGCTCACCATGCTGGGCTCGGCCCCGTACTCGGTGACCAAGCACGGCGCGCTGGCCTTCGCCGAGTGGCTCTCCGCGACCTACCGCCACCGGGGCCTGCGGGTGCACGCGCTCTGCCCGCAGGGCGTGCGCACCGATCTGCTCGCCTCCACCGGCGCGGTCGGCGAGGCGCTGCTGGCCCCGACCGCGCTCGACCCGGCGGACGTCGCCGAGGCGGCCCTGGACGGGATGCGCGCGGAGCGCTTCCTGCTCCTGCCGCACCCCGAGGTCGCCGACTACTGCCGCGCCCGGGCCACCGCGCCGGACCGCTGGCTCACCGGGATGAACCGGCTCCAGCAGGGGCTGGAGAGGAGTGAACTGCTGTGAGGGCCTGGCAGGTCGACGAGCTCGGTGAGCCCGGCGAGGTGATGCGGCTGGTCGAGGACGTCGCGCGGCCGGTACCCGGCCCGGGGCAGCTGCTGGTGCGGGTACGGGCGGCGGCCGTCAACTTCCCGGACGCGCTGATGGTGCGCGGGCAGTACCAGGTCCGCCCGCCGCTGCCGTTCACGCCCGGCGTGGAACTGTGCGGCGAGGTGGTGGACGGCGCCCGGCGGGGCGAGCGGCTGATCGGCAACCCGGTGCTGCCGCACGGCGCCTTCGCCGAGTACGCGCTGCTGGACGCCGCCGCCGCGTTCCCGGCGCCCGAGGTGCTGGACGACGCCGAGGCCGCCGCCCTGCACATCGGCTACCAGACCGCCTGGTTCGCGCTGCACCGCCGGGCCCGGCTGCGGGCCGGCGAGACCCTGCTGGTGCACGCGGCCGCCGGCGGCGTCGGCAGCGCGGCGGTCCAGCTCGGCCGGGCCGCCGGGGCACGGGTGATCGCCGTGGTCGGCGGGCCGTCGAAGGCGGAGGCGGCGCGGGCGCTCGGCGCGGACCTGGTGGTGGACCGCCGGGAGCGGGACTTCGTCGCCGCCGTCAAGGAGGCCACCGGCGGACGCGGCGCGGACGTGGTCTTCGACCCGGTCGGCGGCGAGGCCTACACCGGCTCCACCCGGTGCATCGCCTTCGAGGGCCGGATCGTGGTCGTCGGCTTCGCCGCCGGGCAGATCCCCGCCCCGGCGCTCAACCACGCCCTGGTGAAGAACTACTCGATCCTGGGCCTGCACTGGGGCCTCTACAACACCCACGACCCGCGCGCCGTCCGCGCCGCCCACGACGAGCTCGGCAGGCTCGCCGAGCAGGGCGCCGTCCGCCCCCTGGTGAGCGCCCGGGTGCCGCTGGCCGCCGCCCCGGACGCCGTCCGGCTCGTCGCCTCCGGGCACAGCACCGGGCGGATCGCCGTCCTCGGCGACTGACCCGCCGCGCGCGGCCGGCCGCCGGCCGCTGGGGCGGGCCGCGCTGGCCGCCGCCGCGACCTGGACGGTGCTCGGCGGCACCTCGC
>NZ_JBHXTL010000210.1:0-11369 GCF_042677365.1 Kitasatospora sp. NPDC127116 | reverse complement strand
TGGGCGGGGGGGCGGGGGGGCGGTTGGCCGCCCCCCACCTCCTCCGCCCCGGCGGCCCCCCCGTGGTGGGGCACCCGGTCGGCCGGGTGCCCGGGGTCGAGCGGCAGGTAGGCGGCGCCGGCCCGCCAGATCCCCAGCAGGGTGGTGATCAGCTCGGGCGACTTGTCCAGGCAGACCGCGACCACCGAGCCCTCGCCGACGCCGAGTTCGCGCAGTCTCACGGCGGTGCGCTGGGCCTGGCGCTCCAGTTCGCCGTAGGTCAGCCGGCGGACGCCGTCCCGGCCGGGCGCGACCACCGCGACGGCCTCGGGCCGTTCGGCGGCGGCCTTGGCGATCAGCTCGGGCACCGGGGTGTCGTGCTCGATCCGGCGCTCGGCGCCGCTGAATCCGGTGAGGAGCTCCCGCCGTTCGGCGTCACCGAGCATCCGCAGCCGTCCGACCGGCTCGTCCTCGGCGGCGCGGGTCATGGCGTCCAGCAGGTTGCGGTAGTGCGCGGCCAGCCGCTGGACGGTGGCGGGCTCGAAGAGGTCCGAGTTGTACTTGAAGACGCAGTGGAAGCAGCCGTCGGCGCGGTCCTCGTAGGCGGACAGCGTGAGGTCGAACTGGCCTTCCTCCTCGGGGAGTTCGATGTACTCCAGGCGGTAGCCGAAGCGCTCCACGGCGACCTTGTGGGTGAGCAGGATGAACATCGCCTGGAACACCGCGGAGCGGCTCGGGTCGTGCTGGAGGCCCAACTGCTCGACCAGCAGCGGGAAGGGGTACTCCTGGTTGTCCAGCCCGCCGAGCACGCTCTCCCGCACCCGGCCCAGCAGCTCGGCCACGGTCGGCTCCCCGGCCAGGCTCACGTGCAGCGGCAGCGGGTTGACGAAGTAGCCGTAGACGGAGGCGAACTCCTCCTGGGTGCGGCCGGTGACCGGGCTGCCGACCACGATGTCCGGCTGCCCGGACCAGCGGTGCAGCAGCAGGTAGTAGGCGCTGAGCAGCACCATGAACGGGGTGGCGCCGTTGGCCCGGGCCAGCTCGTGCACCCGGGCGGTGAGTTCGGCGTCCAGCTGGAAGAACTCGGAGGCGCCGTTGTGGGTCTGCACGGCCGGGCGCGGCTTGTCGGTGGGCAGGGCCAGCACCGGCATCTCGGCCGGCAGGTGGCCGCGCCAGTAGTCGAGCATCCGCCGCGCCTCGGGCCCGGCCAGGAACCGGTTCTGGCGGTTGAGGAAGTCCAGGTAGCGGGCGGGCACCGGGGGCAGTTCCGGGGTGCGGCCCTGGCGCAGCGCCTCGTAGGCCTCGAACAGCTCCTCGATGAAGGTGAAGGTGGAGATCGCGTCCGAGACGATGTGGTGGACGGCCTTCATCAGCACCCAGCGGTCCGGCCCGCGCCGGAACAGCCTGAGCCGCACCAGCGGGTCCTCGGCGAGGTCGTACGGCCGCCGGTACTCGTGGACGATCAGGTCGTGGATCTCCTCCCACGGCCGGCCCTCGACGTCGAACAGTCCGGTGTCGGCCTCGGCCTCCTCCCGGATCCGCTGGACCGGGCGGCCCTCCTCGGCGGTGAAGGCGGCGCGCAGCTCGGGGTGCCGGGCGACGAGGTGGCGGAAGGCCCCGAACATCAGCTCCGGGTCGAGCTCCGCGCGGACCTCGACGGCGCCGCCGATGTTGTACGCGAAGCCGTCCGGGTGCAGCAGGCGCAGGAACCAGAGCGCCTGCTGGTTGTGGGTGAGCGGGAAGCGGGACTCGTCGGCGTACAGCTCGACCTCGGCCTCGGCCGGGGCGCCGTCGGCGGTGAGCCGCTCGGCCAGGCCCTCGGTGAGCAGGTCGACCAGGTCGCCGACGGTGCCGTTGCTGAGCAGGGCCACCACCGGCAGGGCGACGCCCTGTTCGCCGTGCACCCGGGCGCGCAGTTCCATCGCGAGCAGCGAGTCCAGGCCGTGCGCGCCGAGCCTGGTGTCCGCGTCGATCCGTTCGGCGCCGATCCGCAGCACGGCCGCGGCGGCGGCGGTGAACCGCTCGACGACCAGCTCCCGGCGGGCCTGCGGGTCGGCCGCGCGGTAGGCGTCCAGGAAGCCGCCGGTCTCGACCGGGGCCTGCTCGGCGGCGCTCGCCGCCAGGTCGGCGACCAGCGGCGGCGGCGCCGGGTACCAGGCGAGGAAGGTCGGCCAGTCGACCACGGTGGCGACCAGCAGCTGGGCGCGGTCCTGGCCGAGGACGCGCTCCAGGACGGCCGTTCCGGCGTCCGGCGGCAGCGAGCTCATGCCCCGGGCGTCGCGGTAGTGGGCGACCAGGCCCAGCTCCTCGATCATGCCGGTGGCCCAGGGCCCCCAGTCCAGGCTGAGCCCGGGCAGGCCCTCGGCCCGGCGGTGGTGGGCCAGGGCGTCCAGGAAGGCGTTGCCGGCCGCGTAGTTGGTCTGGCCGGCGGTGGTGAGCAGCGAGGCGACGGAGGCGAACAGCACGAAGTGGTCGAGCGGTTCGTCCCGCAGCAGCCGGTGCAGCAGGTGGCCGCCGATCACCTTGGGGGCGTAGCCGGCGTCGAAGGCCGGCCGGTCCATCTGGGCCAGCAGGGTGTCCCTGACCTGTCCGGCGAGGTGGAACACGCCTCGGATCGGCGGGAGTTGGCGCTGCCGGTAGTCGGCGAGCCAGTCGGCGAGGGCGGCCTCGTCGGTGACGTCGATCGGGGCGAGCAGCGGTTCGGCGCCGAGCGCCTGGAGCTCGCGCAGGAAGGCGATCCGCTGCCCGACGGGGGTGTCCGGGTCGGTGTACGCCCACTCGGAGCGCTCGGGCAGGGCGGTGCGGCCGACCAGGATCAGCCGCCGGGCGCCGCGCCGGACGAGGGTGCGGCAGAGCAGCCGGCCGAGGGCGCCGAAGGCTCCGGTGACCAGGTAGCTGCCGTCGGGGCGCAGGACCGGCGGCAGCGGCCGGGTGAGGCCCTCGGCCTGCCGCAGCCGGCTGGTGAGCCGGCCGCCGGACCGCAGGGCGATCTCCTGCTCGTCCCGGGCGGCGAGTTCGGCGAGCAGCGCCTCGGCCTGGTCGGCGGCGTCGACGGCCGGGTCGAGGTCGATCAGGGTGCCGCGCTGGGCGACCAGCTCCTGCTGCCACAGCACCCGGCCGATGCCCCAGGCGGGGGCGCCGAGCGGTTCGACCCGGTCGCCGGGGGCGGCGGGCTGGGTGCCCCGGGTGACGATGTGCAGCCGGCCGTCCGGGCGGGCGGCGGGCAGGGCCTGGGCGAGGGCGATCAGGGAGTAGGCGCCGAGGGTCGCGAGCGGGCCGAGCCGGTCGGCGGTGGTGGCGGCGAGGGCGGGCTGGTCGAGGTTCCAGAGGTGGACGACGGTGGCGAAGCCTGGGTCGAGCTCGGCGAACAGTCGCCGGACGTCCTCGGCGGAGTCGGGCCGCACGGTCGAGTGCCCCTCGCCGTGCCGGTACTCGGCGCCGGGCCGGACCAGGTGGCAGCGGGCGCCCCGGCCGGTGGCCAGGGCGGCCAGCCGCTCGGCGAGGCCGCCCTCGTCGGCGAACAGCAGCAGGTCGCCGGGGGGCCCGTCGACGGCCGGCGCGGCGACCTCCACCCAGTCGACCTCGGTGAGCCAGCCGTCGATGGTGGCCAGCCCGACGGAGGCCGGGGCCTGGGCGACGTCGGCGACCCGGAAGCCGGTGACCCGGCCGACCGGGGTGCCGTCCTCGGTGTAGAGCGCGAGGTCGCCGACGAGTTCCTCGCCGCTGTCCCGGGTGACGGTGGCGTGCACCCACAGCGGGCGGTCGCCGATCTCGTCGAGCCGGACCTCGGCGATCGAGACGGGGAGCCGGACGCTGCCGCCCTCGGGCTCCTCCAGCCGGGTGGTGAGCAGGGTCTGGAAGCAGCCGTCCAGCAGCACCGGGTGCAGGTGGTGGTCGGCCGCGTCCGGGCCGAGCTCGGCGGTCGGCCGGATCCGCGCGAGCGCCTCGCGGGGGCCCGCCCACACCTCGGCGATGGCCTGGAAGGCGGGCCCGTAGTCGTAGCCGCGCGCGGCCAGCTGCCGGTAGCAGTCCGGGCCGTCGAGGTGCCGCCCCCGGGCCCGGAGGGCGTCCGCGTCCAGTGCGGGGCCGTAGCCGCGGCGCTGGCCGGTGCGGACCCGGCCGCCGGCGTGCACGGCGGGCTCGCCGCCGGCGGGGGTGGAGGCGATGGTGAAGCGGGCGTCCTCCGGCCCGTAGCCGAGCTGGACGGGGACGGGCTCGGTCTCGGAGAGGAACAGCGCCCGGTTCAGCTCGATCTCGGCCAGCGTCACCTCGGTGCCGCCGGTCAGGGTGCGGACGGCCTGGGCGGCCATCTCCAGGTACCCGGCGGCGGGGAAGACGACCTGACCCTCGATCCGGTGGTCGGTCAGGTAGGGCAGCCGCTCGGGGTCGAGCGCGACGGTCCAGCCGGGCTGGGCGCTCGCGGTGCGGCGGCCGAGCAGCGGGTGGTCCAGCTGCCCGAGCCGGACCTGCTCGACCGGCTTGGGCTCCACCCAGTACCGGTCGCGCCGCCACGGGTAGGCCGGCAGCGGCACCGGACGGCCCGCCGGGTGCAGCGCGTCCCAGCTCAACTCGACGCCGAGGGTGTGCAGTTCGGCGAGACTGCGGGCGAGGCGCTCGGGCTCGTCCTGCTGCCGGCGGATCGACGGCAGGACGTGCGCCCGCTCCGCGCACTCGCGGATCGCGTGGCCGAGCACCGGGTGCGGGCCGATTTCCAGGAACAGTCCGTGGCCGTCCTCGGCCATCCGCTCGACGGCGGCCCGGAAGCGCACCGGGTTGCGGACGTTCTGCCACCAGTACTCGCCGTCCAGCTCCGGCCCGCGGGCGAGCCCCTCGCGGGCGGTCAGGTAGAGCGGCAGCCGCGCCTCCTGGGGCTTGATGACGGCGAGCGCGGCCACCAGCTCGTCCCGGATCGGGTCCATCCGCACGCTGTGGTACGGGACTTCGACGTCCAGCAGGCGGGCGAAGACGCCCTGCTGCCGCAGTTCCTCGGCCAGCTCGGCCAGCGCCTCGGTGTCCCCGGCCAGGGTCACCGCGGAGGGGCTGTTGATCGCGCCGAGCGAGATCCGGGAGCGGTACGGGCGGATGCGGCGCTCGGCCTCGGCCTCCGGCAGACCGACCGCGAGCATGCTGCCGCTGCCGGCCAGGCGCTGCTGGAGGCGGCTGCGGGCGAGCACCACCCGCACGGCGTCGGCCAGGTCGTACACCCCGGCCTCGTGGAAGGCGGCGACCTCGCCGGTGCTGTGGCCGACCACCGCGTCGGGGCGCAGGCCGTGGCTCCGCCAGAGCGCCGAAAGGCCCACCTGGACGGCGAAGTTGGCGGGCTGGGCGAGCCAGGTCTCGGCCATCCTGGAGTCCGCCTCGTCCCGGCCCAGCTCGGTGAGCAGCGACCAGCCGGCCTGCGCGCGGATCTCCTGGTCGACGGCCTGCACGGCCTCCCGGTAGACCGGCTCGTGCTCGTACAGCCCGCGGCCCATGCCCCACCACTGCGGGCCCATGCCGGTGAACACCCAGGCCAGCCGGCGCTGCCGGCGTTCCCGGGCGCGGCCCTGGACCACTCGCGGGTGCTCCTCGCCGCGCGCGTACGCGGCCAGCGCCTCGTCCAGGTCCTCCCGGGTGGAGTAGACCACCCCGAGCCGCTCGGGCAGGTGCTGGCGGCGGTGGGCCAGGGTGTGGCCGAGGTCGGCCAGGGAGGTCCCGCCGGCGAGCTCCTGCCGTACGGCGTCGGCCAGTTCGGGAAGTGCGGCGGTGTCCTTGGTGCTCAGCGGCAGCACCGAGCGGGCCGGCCCGGCCACCGGTGCGGCGGGATCGGGCCGCGGCGGCTCCTCCAGCAGCACGTGGGCGTTGGTGCCGCCGAAGCCGAAGGAGTTGACGCCCGCGCGGGCCGGCCCCCGGTGCTCTGGCCAGTCCACCGGAACGGTCGGGATCTCGAACGGCAGCGCGTCCAGGTCGATGCCGGGGTTGGGCCGCTCCAGGTTGAGGTGCGGCGGGATGCGGCGGTGCTTGATCGCGAGCGCGGTCTTGATCAGCCCGGCGACGCCGGCCGCCGCCTCGGTGTGTCCGATGTTGGTCTTGACCGAGCCGACGTAGCAGCGGTCCCCGGGCCGGCGGCCGATGCCGAGCACCCGGCCGAGGGCGGCGGCCTCGATCGGGTCGCCGACCGGGGTGGAGGTGCCGTGCGCCTCGACGTACTGGAGGCTGCCGGGCACCACCCCGGCCTCGGCGCAGACCCGCTCGATCAGGGTGACCTGGGCGTCCGCGCTGGGGACGGTGATGCCGTTGGTGCGCCCGTCCTGGTTGACGCCGGTGCCGAGGATGACGGCGTGCACCGGATCCCCGTCGCGCAGCGCGTCGGAGAGCCGCTTGAGCACGACCACGCCGACGCCCTCGGCCCGGACGTAGCCGTCGGCGGAGGCGTCGAAGGCGCGCGACCGGCCGTCCGCGGAGAGGAAGCCGCCCTTGGTCTCGGCGATCGTGTACTGCGGCGCCATGTGCAGCAACGCCCCGCCGGCCAGGGCGAGTTCGGTCTCACCACGGAGCAGGCTCTGGCAGGCGAGGTGGACCGCGACCAGCGAGGAGCTGCACGCGGTGTCGATCGAGACGCTGGGCCCGCGGAAGTCGAAGCAGTGCGAGATCCGGTTGGACACCATCGTCATCATGGTGCCGGTGGCGGTGTGCGCCGCGATGGTGCCGAAGTCGAGGTCGGCGAACTGGAGGATCTTCCAGTCGAGGGTGAAGGCGCCCATGTAGACGCCGACCTCGCGGCCGGCCAGTTCGCCGGGGCGCAGGCCGCCGTCCTCCAGGGCCTCCCAGCTGACCTCCAGGAGCTTGCGCTGCTGCGGGTCCATGTGTTCGGCCTCGCGCGGGCTGATCCCGAAGAAGTCCGGGTCGAAGGTGTCGAAGCCGTCGATGTAGCCGCCCCGGCCACCGATCAGCCGCCCCGGCTTGGCCCGGTCCCTGCTGCCCAGGGTGCCGGTGTCGTAGCGGTCGGCGGGCGTCTCTGCGAGACAGTCCCGGCCCTCGATCAGGTTGCTCCAGTAGGACCGGTGGTCGTTGGCGTGTCCTGGCAGGCGGCAGCCGATACCGGTGATCGCGATGCGTTCGCGGGGCACGGCGAAGGGCGAGGAGGTCATGGTCCAATCCGGGGGTGATGGCGTGGCGCCGGGGACACGGGCAAGTGGGGGCGGCCGCTCGGGCCGGGGTTCAGACGGACTGCTCGGTGGTCTTCGCCCGGCGCCAGGGGTGCAGCAGCGTGGCACCGAGCTCCCCGGTGGTGGGGAACGCGGCCGGGTCGGTGAGGCCGACGGCCTTCGGCACCCTGCCGGGGCGCCAGGTGAAGCTCCCGAACACGTGGTCCCAGAGCGAGAGGTCGGAGGCGTAGTGGCCGGCTTCGGCGAGGTCGGTGCTGTGGTGCAGGCGGTGGAGTTCCGGCCCGGCCAGCACGTGGCCGAGCGGGCCGATTCGGACTTCGATGTTGGCGTGGACGAAATACCCCTGAGCCAGGACGAATATTCCGACCACGAACACTGAATCCGGCGAGAATCCGATCAGCGCCAGCGACAGTTGGACCACGGACTGTGCGACGAGCACGTCCAGGAAATGATTCACGCCGTTGTTCGCGACGTTCACCTTGTCCGGGACGTGGTGCACCCCGTGCAGCCGCCAGAGCCACCGGTTGCGGTGGGACCAGCGGTGCACGAGGTAGTCGCCGAGCGAGCCGACCAGCAGCGCGAGCGGGATCTCCACCGCGAACGGCAGCGCCGGGTGGGCCGGGCCGAGCACCTCAACCAGCGTCGCCACCAGCCCCTGGGCCAGCGCTCCGCCGACCATGCTCAGCACGAAGTAGACGCTGTACCAGCCGAGTTCGCGTCGGCTCGGATGCCAGTCGATCCGGTACGGGATCACCCGTTCCAGGACCGCCAGGTATCCGAGGACGGCGACCAGGAAGAGCGGGGAGACCCGGTCCGGCGCCCAATGGAAGTGCAGGGTCGCGACGGCCGTGCACAGCACACCCAGGAGCAGCAGCGGGTGGGCGAGCCGGCGGGCAATGGCTGACAGCACGCGCCCCCCGTTCTTCGCGGACTAACGACTGGAAACGTCAGAGACTCTAGCGGCAGACTCGCGCCGTGACAGTCATTCGACGTGTTAACTCCATGAATGACCCGATCGGCGGACTATACGCTCACGAAGTTGACGTTCGTACGGCGTGAAGGGGGCGCATTTTCGAGAAGGCGTGGGAATTGGCGGCGTGCGACCGCATCCGTCCAGGTCGGCGGGCGCTGGTGTGCGCCCCTTCCGCGCCACCCCGCGCGGCCACCTGATCCAGCCAAACGGGCGACCGTCGCCACGGCCCCCGGAGCACCGCCCGATCAGGAGCGGGCCGGCTCCGCCAACCGGTGCGCGGCACGGGGCGCGTGCGCCGCGAGACGGTCGCGCAGACCGCGCAGCTCGTACTCGACCAGCGCGGGCAGGGCGGTCACGCCGGTCGCCTCCAGGGCGGGGCCGAGCAGTTCGACGGCCGTCGCCGGGTCGTGCGCGCAGACGTGGCAGTCGGCCGCCCGGACGATGAAGAGCAGTCGACTGGAGGGCAGTTGGTCCGGACCCAGCAGGCCGAGGGCGGTCTCGGTGGCGTCCAGCGCGCGGCGGGCCAGCCGGGGGTCGTCGGTGGCGGCGGCCAGGTCGCGCAGCGCGGCGGCCGCGGCGGACTCGACCCGCATCCGCATCGAGGCGATCGAGAGCCAGGGCACGTCGACCTCGTCCTCCGCGCCGATGTGATCCAGGTGCGCCCGCGCCAGCCCGATCTGCCGGACGGTCGCCCGCACGTCACCGGTGAGCGCGTACGCCCGGGCCCGGCTGATCCGGCCCATCGCGCCGGCCCAGTGCCGGTCCGGAGCGACCCGTTCGATCTCGCGGGCGTAGCCGAGCGCCGCGACCGGGTCGCCGTCCAGCCGGGCCAGGACGCTCATGTCGCTGAGCGTGCCGACCTGGGTGGCCCGGTCCACGGCCAGCCCGGCCCAGGTGAGGGCGCGGTCGTAGCAGGCCATCGCGGTGGCGTTGCGACCGTCCTGCATCCGCAGCGCACCGGCCGCGTGGGCGTGCTCGGCGGCCAGCCGGACCAGCGGACCGCGCTGCGCGGCGGGGGCGCCGGCGAGCCGGGCGAGCACCGCGTGCAGGGTGCGCTCCACGGCGGCGGCCAGGCCCGGCCGGTCGCCGGTCTCGCCGGAGCGCAGGTGGGCGGCGAGCAGCCCGGTCAGGGCATGCGCGGTGACGTCGTCCAGCGGGCGCCCGGCGGCCGGGTCGGCCAGGCCCTCCGGGGCACAGAACTCGGCGTGCAGGGCGACGAGTTCTCCGGCCTCGGGGACCGCGCAGCCCTCGGCGCCGTGCAGCGGGCAGAGCAGGCCGTAGTCCGGCAGTCGCAGCGGAGCGGGGGCTGGGGGCGGGACGGGCGCGCCGGGCGCCGCCCCGCCCGGCAGCGGAGGTCGGAGCAGAGCGGGTGAGAAGGCGTCCAGCACGCACAGCTCGGCGCTCTCGGCGCGCTGGCACGCGGCGCTCAACTCGCCTTCCGCGCCGAGGAGCTCGTCGATCCGGTCGGCGACCCGGGGGGTGACCCGGCGGGCGCCGTGCTCGATCTTGCTGACCGCGGTGTGGTCGTAGCCGATCCCGGCGCCGAGCTGCGCCTGGGTGAGTCCGGCCCGGCGCCGCCAGTGCCGCAACCGGGCGCCGAACTCGCGCCAGGCGTCCTGCCCCCGGCCGGTCGGCGGTGCCGGCACCGCCGCCGCGGGGACCACACGGTTGCGCTGCACGGCTGCCTCCCCGGGCGGGTCGTCCTCGGCCGGTCGCAGGGACTGCCGACGGTTCCAGTGATTCCGACGACTCCGATGACGAGGACGGTACTCGATCGCCACCGGCTCCGTACATGAGGTGGTCTCAACCACTTGAAGGAAAGCCCAGCTTGACGCGAAGCCGGACCTGCGGGCTTGACGGAATTTGCCAACCCCTTGCCTCGCACGCACCAGGCATTGACCCGGGCATGACGTCGTGTGAGGGTTCGGGGCACCCGAGCGCGGACGGCCCGCACGGCCGTCCCCCCGATGCGGCCCCCTGCGGTGTGCCACCGGCCTGCCGTCCGCGGTCGAGGACCCCCACACGCGAGGAGCCCCGATGCAACGCAGGATTTCCGCGGGAAGGCTGCTGACCGCGGCGACCGCCCTGACCGTGCTGGCCGGCATGATCGCCGCCACCGCGGGCCCGGCCACCGCCGCACCCGCCCCCTCCCCGGCGCCGCCGAGCGCCCTGGCCGCCGCCGTCAACGCCGCCGACGCGGCTGCGAACGCGGGATTGGACGCGCTGGCCAAGGGCCCGGGCGAGACGTACGAGCGCAAGGCCGTCACGCCCTGGCTCGGCGGCCTGTACTCCGTCTCGTACGAGCGCAGTTACCACGGCCTGCCGGTGGTCGGCGGCGACGCGGTCGTCCTCGCCGACTCCCGGGGCACGGTCCGCGCCCTTCAGTCCGCCGCCACCGGCCCCGTCGGCGGCTCGACCACCCCGCAGGTCAGCGCGGCGGACGCGGAGAAGACCGCCCGTACGAAGCTGGCCACCGTGGACTCGGTGGACTCCCGCCGCCTGGTCGTCCGGGTCAAGGACGGCACCGGCCGGCTCGCCTGGGAGACCGTCCTCAAGGGCCGCACCGCGTCGGCGCCCAGCACGCTGCACGTCTTCGTGGACGCGGCCACCGGCGAGGTGCTCGACAGCTACGACGACGTGCGCGCCGGCACCGTCAACAGCAAGTGGAACGGACCCGCCCCGGTCAGCATCAGCACCACGAGCTCGGGCGGCTCCTACTCGCTGCGCGATCCCAACCGGCCCGGCCTGTCGTGTTCCGACTACGGCACCGGGCAGGTCTTCTCCAAGTCGAGCGACTCCTGGGGCACCGGCAGCCCGTCCAGCAAGGAGACCGGCTGCGGCGACGCGATGTTCGCGGCCCAGAAGGAATGGGACATGCTCCGCGACTGGCTCGGTCGCAACGGCCACAACGGCAACGGCGGCAGCTGGCCCGTCAAGGTCGGCCTCAGTGACGTCAACGCCTACTGGGACGGCAGCACGATATCCATCGGCCACAGCCAGGCCAACGAGTGGATCGCCGCGATCGACGTGGTCGGCCACGAGTTCGGCCACGGCATCGACCAGTACACCCCCGGCGGCGCCAACAACGAGTCCGGCCTGGGCGAGGCCACCGGCGACATCATGGGCGCGCTGACCGAGTCGTACGCCAACGAGCCCTCGCCGTACGACTCCCCGGACTACACCGTCGGCGAGATGATCAACCTGGTCGGCAACGGCCCGATCCGCAACATGTACAACCCCTCGCTGGTGAGCAACAACCCCAACTGCTA
>NZ_JBHXTL010000209.1:0-11449 GCF_042677365.1 Kitasatospora sp. NPDC127116 | reverse complement strand
GTCGTGAGGCGTGGGCCACCGTCCGGAGGCCACGGGATCGGGCGATCAGACCCGGTCGGCCGCGATCAGCACGTACTGGAAGGAGCCGTCCTTGTAGGACTCGATGAACGCCTCCTCGATGCCGGTCACCAGCGAGGTGGTGTTGCGCAGCTCCCAGTAGGGCAGGGTGTCCGGGGTCAGGTCGATGACGGCCTGCGGCACCAGACGGTTGTCGGCCATCGCCCGCAGGTACTCGCGGCGGGAGTGGATGTTGCACTCGAAGTGGGCGTTGATCTGCGAGACCCACTTCGACGGCTGGCCGTAGCGCGGGTTCCAGCAGCCCGTGATGGTCACGTACCGGCCGCCGACGCTCAGCACCCGGGAGTGCTCGGCGAACAGGTCGTGCAGGTCGACGTACATGCTGGACTCGTTGTTCCAGGAGCCCGCGACCGTGCCGGTCTCGACGGGCATGTTCAGCATGTTGGCGACCCGGGAGCGGACGAAGTCGCCGATGCCCAGCTCGGCGGCGCGCTTGTTGCCGAACTCGGCCTGCTGGGTGGAGAGGGTCAGGCCCTCGACCCGGCAGCCGAAGCGCTGGTGGGCCATCACCATCGAGCCGCCGCGGCCGCAGCCCGCGTCGACCAGGGTGTGGTCGGCGCGGATGTCGCCGAGGTGGTCGAGCAGCACGTCGGCCTGGGCGGACTCCAGGCGGTGCAGCTCGGCGATCACCTTCTTCTCGCGCTCGCTGTCGGCCGGGTCGCCGATCGCGGCCCGGTCGATCTCCCCGATCCCGTAGTGGTGGTGGTAGAGGCCGTCGACGTCACCCAGGCGAAGGTTGACCGGACGGGCCTCGTGGTCCCAGTAGCGTGCGATGTCGCCCTGGTACGGGGTCGCCGGGCCGGGAATGGTGTTGCCGGGGGTGGTGATGTCGTCGGTCACGGACATGGGTCAACTCCTAGTGGATGGTCAAGGGGTGGGTCATCAAAGGGGATTCGCTGCCGGTGGGAGGTGGCGCCGCCGGAAGGGCCGGTGTCACCAGAAGTCGGGCAGCGTGTAGCGGTAGGTGTTGGTCTGGTGCCAGTAGTGGTTGCCGTCCACCCACGCGGCCACACCGCGCAGGAACCGTGGGAGGGCCGGCACCGGGCAGGACAGGGCCAGGGCCGCCGCCTCGGCCTCGAAGGCCAGCATCAGTTCGTTGTGGACCTCGACCGCCTTCAGGTAGCCCTCCTTGCGGGAGACGCCCTCGCGCTCGGAGATCACCACCGGCAGGTTCAGGTGCAGTCCGGGGCTGGCCAGCTCCTTCATGTACGAGTAGAGGTCGTTGACGATGGTGGTGGCGTTGGAGGCCAGCGCGATCACCCGCTGCATCGCGGGCAGCGCGTGCAGCTCGGCGGGCAGCTCGTAGCCGCCGACGGTGTCCGTGATCGTCGGGCAGGGGCGGAAGTTGTTGAACTGGCGCATGGCCAGGTACTCCCACACCTCCGGCACGTGGTCCGCCTGGTCCCAGGCGGCCTCGGCCAGGTACCCGAGGTGCAGCCGCGCCATGTCGTGCCGGAACCGGTCCGACTGGGAGGGCGTGGCGGCCCGGGTGAAGTACTCCATCGCCGAGTGGTAGGCGCGCCGGGGCGCGTCCGACGACAGCGAGGCCTCCCACTCCGGGTGGTACTCCGTCGTGGTGTGCAGCGGGTCCAGCGCGGTGTGCGCGAGCAGCAGGCGGCTGCCCAGGCCGATCGGCGACCCGCCGAGGTCCTCGCAGTAGCAGTCGTCCACCGCGTTCTCGGCCACCATCAGGCGGGCCGCGAGCATCAGGTGGTCGACGCTCGGCGCGTCCGGGTGGCAGGCCACCATGTAGCGCCCGGTGGAGAAGCCGTCGAAGTCCTTCTCCCAGTCCGGCGGGTACAGCTCCACCTCCTCCATCGCCCAGACCTTGATCTCCGCGCTGAGCGCCTCCACCCGCACCGGGTCGGGCTCGGCGATCGGGTGGTGGTACAGGCCGGGGATGGGGTCGCCGGCCTTGGGCTTGCCGCCGCTCGGCGCCTCGGCGGCCGGGCTCGCGGCCGCCGAGGTCGTCGCGGCCGCGGCGGGCGGAACGGGCAGGACGTGGACGGGCGGCAGCCGGAACCCGGGGGTCGCCGCCGTGACCTCGGTCGCGGCTTCCGGGACCTCGGGCACCGGGACCTCGGAGGCGGGGGCCTCGGGGGCCTCGACCTCGGGCGCCGACACCTGCGGCCGGAACTGCAGCCCGGAGGTGCCCAGCCCGCTGGGCCCGCGCAGGATCCGGTCGATCGCCGGGGTGCTCATGGGCCCACCGCCGGGGCGGTCACGGGCCCGCATGGTGTCTCCGGTCTGGCACGCAGGGGCATGGAGCCTCCTCTGGGAAGGGGTCGCGCGCATATGACGGATCGTCATTCCGTCAGCCTCGAACGGGAACTCGGGCTTCCGCCCCCGTCCCGTTCGGTTCGGTTCACCACCGTAGGCGCGAAGGCGCGTTCCGCATCGCAACGGACGATCTTCCTCACCCGATAGGGTGAACGTTCGGGCTGACGACGTTTGAGCGGGCCGCAGTCGTGCATTGATCACACCGGTCCCGGGGCCGCCCTGGCCGCGAACCCTCCCGCCCGAGCCGCCCGAGCCGCCCGCCCCCGCGTCAACCCACTGACGCCCACCCGTGTCCCCGGCCGGCCGACCCCGGGTGGCCCCCCTCCGCGGCCGGCACCGGCACCGTTCTGCACGGGTCGGGCGAGCACCGGTGGCCGGCTGGAGGACTTCGGCGTGGCGGCCACCGCGCCGCACCGGCCGGGCGGGCGGGACGTCCCGGGCCACCACCAGGAGCTGCTCGCCGCCGCCGTCACGCTGCTGGATCCGGCACGCCGTCGCGGTAGCGGACGGCGACCGGGCCGGGCCGGTCGGTCACCTCCCGGCCCGGTGCACGGCCCCACCGGTAAGGGGGACCAGAATGGCCTGGGCGCCGTGAGGACGGGGCCAGGAAGGAAGACCAGCGCATGGAGAGCCAGGCCCGCAGCCGCACCGCACTCGTCGAGGAGCTCATGGAGCGCTATCCCGACGTGCCCCGGGAGGCGGTGATCAAGGAGGACCTGCTGCGCGGCGGCATGGCCTTCGACGAGTCGGCACTCAGCGGCAGCGCCGGCGCCGACGGGGGCGGCGAGGTCAAGCCGAAGTCGTACTTCATCTTCTCCTTCGACCACCGCACCCTGCCCGAGCTGGGCGCCGCCGCGCTCAACCGGCCGCCGGAGGAGATCGTGCTGACCGGCGGGCCGTACGGGCTGCGCCGCACGGTGGTGTCGGTGCGGGTGAACCCGGACTCGCCCTACCGGGTCGGCGCCGGCGAGGACGGCACCCTCGGCCTCTACCTGGACGGTGCGCGGATCGCCGATGTCGGCCTGCCGCCGATGCCGGACTACTACCGGCACACGCTGGCCAACGGGAAGTCGGTGATGGAGGTCGCCCCGACCATCCAGTGGGGCTACCTGATCTACCTCACGGTGTTCCGGGTCTGCCAGTACTTCGGCGCCAAGGAGGAGTGCCAGTACTGCGACATCAACCACAACTGGCGCCAGCACAAGGCCGCCGGCCGCCCGTACACCGGGGTCAAGCCGGTCGAGGAGGTGCTGGAGGCGCTGGCGCTGATCGACGAGCACGACACCGCCCGCGCCTCCCAGGCGTACACCCTCACCGGCGGGGCGATCACCTCGCGCGTCGGCGGCCGGGACGAGGCCGACTTCTACGGGCAGTACGCCAAGGCCATCGAGGAGCGCTTCCCCGGCCGCTGGATCGGCAAGGTGGTGGCCCAGGCGCTGCCGCGCGAGGACGTCCAGCGCTTCCACGACTACGGCGTGCGGATCTACCACCCCAACTTCGAGGTGTGGGACAAGCGGCTGTTCGAGCTCTACTGCCCGGGCAAGGAGCGCTACGTCGGCCGGGACGAGTGGCACCGCCGGATCCTCGACTCCACCGAGGTGTTCGGCCCGGAGAACGTGATCCCCAACTTCGTCGCGGGCGTGGAGATGGCCGAGCCCTTCGGCTTCACCACGGTGGACGAGGCGATCGCCTCCACCGAGGAGGGCCTGCGCTTCTTCATGTCCCACGGCGTGGTGCCGCGCTTCACCACCTGGTGCCCCGAGCCCACCACCCCGCTCGGCAAGGCCAACCCGCAGGGCGCGCCGCTGGAGTACCACATCCGGCTGCTGCAGACCTACCGGGCGACCCTGGACGAGTTCGGCCTCTCCTCCCCGCCCGGCTACGGCCCGGCGGGCCCGGGCAAGGCGGTCTTCTCGGTGAGCTCCTTCATGGACTCGCTGCAGGGCTGAGCACGGCCCGCCCCGAAGGCGCCGCCGCCCGTCGTCCGGGCGGCGGCGCCCGGCCCGTCAGCTCCCGTTCAGCGGGCGGACGGTGAGGATCTGCTCGGCCCGGCCCAGCGGGCCGTGGACGTCGTGCAGCACGGTACTGGTGACGCCGTGCCCGGCCGGGCCGAAGCTGACGCTGGTGTCCAGGCCGGTCCAGGGGCCCTCGGGGCGGCGGTGGAAGTGGATCGTCAGGTCGGTGTTGGGGAACATCCACTCGGTGGGGTTCTGCCGCACCGCGATGCCGTTGGCGGTGTCCACCAGCTTGACGAAGGAGGCGTGCGGGCCGCTGGGCTCCCCCGCGACCAGCTCGACCGGGGTGGAGATCCAGGCGGCGGCCCGGCCCGGGGCGGTCTCCCGGCGGCGGACGTCGATCGAGGCGATGTAGCCGCCGCCCCACACCCCGGCCATCGTCCAGGGCTCGAACTCCTCGGGCCCGGGCAGCGGCCGGTCGTGGGTGCCGGCGACGGCGGTGGTGTCCAGCTCGGCGAGGAACCAGGCGCGGGCCCGGACCACGGCCCGCCCGCCGGTCACCACGGTGGCCTCGACCAGCTCGATGGTGCGCCCGGGGCGGACGGTCTCCACCGTGATCTCGAACTCGTCGAGGGCGATCAGGCCGAGTATGTCGTAGCTGATCCGGGCCAGCGCCAGGCCGTCGGTGGGGCGGTCGGCCCGCTGGTGGCCGGCCCGGTGGCGGTCGATGGCGTGCACGATCAGGCCGCCGAGCGGGCTGAAGTGCTGCTCGTCGGGGTGCCAGGCACCCTGCGCCTGCGCGGTGGGCTTGTAGCTGTTCTCGCCGGTGCGCTGGTAGTAGCTGTCGGGCGCGGCGGTGGGGGTGGTCACGTGCGCTTCTCCTCGGGCCGGATCGCTGGCTGCCGGGCGGGCGCCGCCGTGGTACGACGGCGCCCGACCTCGGCGTTCAGGATCGTAAGGGGCCGAACCGCCGGTGGGGCGTCACGGGTGACGCATCCCACACCCCCGGAGGACCCGGAGGGTCAGTGCGCGGCGAGCGGGTAGTGGTCGGAGAGGTCGGTGTAGGTGTAGCTCTTGCCCCAACTGCTCACCGTCCAGGGCGCGCTGTGCACCCGGACCACCTGGTTGGTGTACTCCTGCGGGCGGGCGTGGTCGGCCCGGTAGAGGACGTAGTCGAGGTCCTCCTTGGGCTCGCCCGGGTAGCGGTAGGCGGCGACGGAGTTGTCGGCGGTGTCGAAGGAGTACGGCCAGCCGGTGCGGGCGGAGGCCGGGGCGAGGTTGCCGTTGGTCAGCAGCGCCTGGCACTCGGAGCCGTGCGAGTCGATGTTGAGGTCGCCCGCGACCAGGATCGGCTCGTCGGCCGGGATCCGCTTGGCGTCCAGGAAGGAGCGCATCGCGGTGAGCTGCTTGGCCCGGATGTCCGCCGCCTGGCCGCTCGCGCAGCCCGAGTCGGTGGACTGGAGGTGGGTGCCGACCACGTGGGTACGGCGGCCGTTGACGTCCAGCACCGCGTAGACGAAGCCCTTGTTGGAGAACCAGTCCGAGCCGCAGGCGTCCTTGTAGACGTACTGCTCCTTGCGCAGGATCGGCCACTTGCTGAGCAGGGTGACGCCGCCGTCCTCGGGGGTGGTGGAGCTGTAGCTGCCGGAGGTGGCGTCCCAGCCGCTGGTGGAGCGGCCGACCACCGGCGTGTGGTACGGGTAGGCGGCCGAGGCCTTGGCGGTCAGCGCGTCGGAGGCCGAGTTGTCGAAGGCCTCCTCCAGCACGACCACGTCGTGGCCCTGGAAGAAGTCCGCCGAGGCGATGGCCTGCGCCCGGTACTGCTGGCCCCAGTTGGGGTAGAGCGAGGTGCTCATCAGGAACGTGTTGTAGGTCAGCACGTCGAGCGGCGGCGCCGTCGTGGGGGCGGTCTCGGCCGAGGCCGGGACGGCGCCGAGCACGGCGAGGACGGTGGCGGCGGCGCCGGCGGCGAGGGCGCGGCGGACGGACGACAGGGGCATCGGGCCTCCGTGGGGGGCGTTGTCGTGGACCCGTCGGGTCGAGGGATGTTGTTCATCCAACTTGGCTGTCGGCACGGACCGCAAGACATCGGGCGAGCATTCGGTGAACTCGTCGGTAACACCGTCGGCGAGGGGCCGACGGGCGGTCACGGCCCGCCCCCACGCACCGCCCCTCCGTACCGCCCCTCCGTACCGCCCCTCCGTACCGCGCGTCAGGAACCGCGGTCAGACTGTCCCCAGCGCGACGAAAGAACGAACGGGGGAAGACATGGCCGGCAGGAAGAAGCGGAAGAGGCCGCTCGCCGAGGGGGTGGTCCCGCCCCCGAAGCGGGTCCGCAGGCGCCCGGAGCCGCAGCTGTCGGCGCGAACGGTCCGCCGGACGGCGTGGCTGGTCGGGGCACTCACCCCGGTGCTGATGGTCGGACTGGCGGCACTGGGCAGCAACCCGGACTACCAGCTGCCCTGCGGCATCCTGGCGTTCCTGGTGCTCTCGGCGGGAGTCGTCGCGCTCGGCTTCGTCCGGCCCCGCGGCTGGATCATCTGGCCGGCCGTCCTGCTCGGCGTGCTGCTGCTGGTGCTGCCGACGACGAGCATCCGCGCCCAGATCATGGCGCAGCGCGGCGTGGAGACCGCGGTGGTGGTCACCGCGGCCCACAGCGCCAAGGACAAGAACGGCAGGGTGAGCTGGACCTGCGCCATCCGCCGCGCCGACGGACGGCCGCTCCCGCACGCCGAGGTCGGCGGCTACGGCTGCACGGGCACGCGCGACATCGGCGACACCGAGAACGTGCTGGTCGACCCGGCGGGCTGGGCGCCGCCGGTCCCGCTCGACGAGGACCTCGAATTCCGCCGCGGCGGCGTCCACGTCACCGCGGTGCTGGCCGTCCTGTGGGGCCTGCTCACCCTGGTCGCGGCGCGCCGCACCCTGCGGGAGCCGGGCGCCGCGGCCGGTCAGCGGGGCGGCAGGTAGCGCACCAGGACGTCGGAGCCGGTGCCGTTCAGGGCGCCGAACAGCAGGGTGGTGCCGAACGCGTCCACGGCGGGCGCGAAGGACGGGCCGACGGCCTCGGCGACCCGCTCGACCCGGCCGGTCCGCAGGTCCCGCCGGAAGAGGTCCGGGACGCCGTTGGTGTCGCCGGGCACCAGGCCGGCGTCGTCCGAGACGAAGTGGACCCAGCGGTTGTCCGCCGTCATGACGGCTGACTGGGCGCCGGCGGGGGCCACCTCCGTCACCGTGCCCGTGTGCAGGTCCCGGGCGTAGAGCGGGACGCGGGTGCCGCCCTGGTCCGGCTGGAACACCCGGAACAGCGCGTACCGGCCGTCGGGGCTCAGCCGGCTCTGCCGCACGGCGTCGCGCAGGGTGCCGCTCGGGTCGATGCTCGCGCCCTCGATCCGGCCGGTGCGGGTGTCGTAGACGTAGAGCGGGAACAGCTGACGGGTGGGCGGCGGCTTCAGGGCGGCCGGGGCGGTCTGCGCGGCCGGGGCGGCCGGCAACAGGTTGGCCGCCTTCGACCGGAAGGCGACGGTCCGGCCGTCGGCGCTGAGCGAGGGCTCCACCGAGCCGCCGTCTGCGGGGGCGCCGCCCTGCCCGGCGGTGACCAGGCGGGTGGTACCGGTCCAGCGGTCCGTCAGGTAGACGTTGGCGGTGCCCGCCCGTGCCCCGGGGGCGAGGTCGGCGCGGTCCGAGGAGTAGGCGACGTACCGGCCGTCGGCGCTGATCGCGGGGCTGACGGAGTTCCCGGCGCCGGTGCCGGCGGTGACCGGCTCGGTCCGGCCGGTGAGGCGGTCGCGGACGTAGACGTCGGTGCGCCCGCCGCCGTTCCCGGGAACGGCGTTGACGGCGTCACTGCTGAAGGCGACGTACCGGCCGTCGCCGCTGATCGCCGCCTGGACGGTGGAACCGTCCAGCTGGGCGCCGCCGTCGGCGAGGCTGACCCGCTCGGTGTGCCGCGTCCACAGGTCGCGGACGAAGACGTCGTAGAGGCGGTTGGTGTCGCCGGGCACCAGGTTGGAGGCCAGCGAGGCGAACAGCGCGTAGCGGCCGTCGGCGCTCAGCCCGAGCGGCTCGGACCAGTCGTCGGCGGGCGTGCCGTCCGGGCTCACGTTCACCCGCACCGTGCCGCCGTCCCTCGCCGCGAACGCGGGCGCGGACGCCGGTGCGGAGGCCGGTTCGGACGCGGGCGTGGTCCGGGCGTGCGCCGCCGGTGTCCCGGCGCCCACCAGCAGCGCGGCCGCCAGGGCGCAGACCACCCGTGCCGTCGTCGTCCTCATGGGCTCCCCTCCCCTTGCGCTCCCCTTCGTTCCGGCCGAGCCAACCGCCCTGCGTGGCCACGGTCAACCCCGCCACCCCGCGATGGACACGATTCCGCCAACTCCCGCACACGACAGGAGCGCACCTGCCGCACGAGCCGATCCACCGGCTCCCGGGACGCATCACCACCCTGGCAAGGGAGGCGAGAGCAGATACCCCGAACCGGCTACATCCTCGCTAAACGCGGACCAATACGGGCATCCCACCCACGGTTGCTTCGCACCGAGGCAGCGCCCGGCCGTCGAGCGCACGGCCGTCAACCGGACGTGACCGGCGGCAGTCGAGCGAAAGGCGGACGCGATGAGCATGATCCAGACCGGCAAGCTGCAGTTGAACTCCACCAGCGCCACGGAGCTGACCGGTGGAGCCACCTCGACCTTCACCCAGGTCACCTTCCCCACGCCCTTCCCCAACGACGCGAACGTGATCGTCGTGCCGTTCGTCCAGACCTTCAACGGCCCCGACACCCCCGGCCTGCGGATCGCCGACGTCACCACCACCGGCTTCAAGATCCGCATCAACGAGCTCGTGGGCAGCGGCCGCGCGCTGTCCGACGGACCGCACACCACCGAGACCATCGGCTGGATCGCCGGCACCGTCTGAGCCCCGGGCTCCTCGCGGCCCCTCGCGGCCCGGGCCGCGAGGGGCCCTTGCCCCGAGCCAGCGGGCCACCGCACCGGCCCGCACCGGCCCGCACCGGCAACGCCCCTGCGCATCGGGCGGGTTCCCCCGCCCCGGCTCGCCGGGTCGGCAAAACCCGTTGGACACGGACGACCACCGGTGCGAAGGTCCGGGAATGACCGTTGACGAAGCCTTTGCCCGGCCCGACGGCCCGCTCCTGGCCGTGTCACCGCCCCTCCCCCTGCCGATGCCCCTGTCCCTCCCCATGCCCCTGCCCGACGGCCTGCTCCTGCGCGAGTCCCGTCCGGAGGACCTGGAGCAGCTCGGCGCCCTGCTCGCCGAGCGCGGCGACCCGGCGGACGCACTCGACCACCGCCTGGTGGTCGAGGACCCGGACGCCGGCTGGTCGGCCAGCGCGGTGGTGGTCGACGGCGACCGGGTCGTCTCCACGGCCACCCTGCTGGACGAGGAACTGCGCCTCGGCGACGTCCGGCTGCCCGCCGGGCAGGTCGAACTGGTCGCCACCGACGAGGAGTACGAAGGCCGCGGCCTGGTCCGGGCCCTGATGCGGTGGGCGCACGCACGCTCCGCCGCCCGCGGGCACGTGGTCCAGGTGATGATCGGAATCCCGTACTTCTACCGGCTGTTCGGCTACGAGTACGCCATCGACATCCCGGTCTCGCGGCCGCTGCGCTCCACCCCGCCCACCGAGGGCGGCGCGCCCGCGCTGCGCACCGCCCGGGCCACCGACCTGCCCGCCCTGGCCGCGCTCCAGGAGCAGGCGCAGCGCGGCTTCGACCTCGCGATGGGCCACGCCCCCGCCCGCTGGCGCTGGCTGCTGGCACACGACGCGAGCACGCTGCGGGTGGTCGAACGCGCCGGCGAGGTGGTGGCGGTGGGCCGCACCACCCCCGTGGAGGGCGGCGAGTTCCACCTCGCCGAGGCGGCCGCCGCCGACGAACGGGCGGCGCGCGAACTGCTGGCCGGCGTGGCGGCGTTGGCGCCCGAGGCGCGGCTCCACGTGGTGCACCGGCCGGGCACCCTGCCGGCCACCGTCTGGCACGAGCTGCTGGACCGCACGCCGCGCCCCGAGGCGGAGCAGTACTACGTCCGCATCCCCGATCCGGCCGTGCTGCTCGACCGGCTGCGACCCCTGTTCCACCAGCGCCTCACCGCCGCCGGCCCGGACCGCGCCGACGGCGAACTGCTGCTCTCCACCTACCGCGCCCACTACCGCGTCCCGATCGGCGCGCAGGGGCCGGGCGAGGTGGTCACGGGCGGCACGATGCAGCATCTCGGCGCGTCCGGCGGCGTGGGCGTGGCGCCGGACGCGCTGGCGGCGCTGCTCTTCGGGCCCTACGGGATCGAGGGGTTGAGCCGCATCCGGCCGGACGTGTACGGGCGCGGGGACGAGGAGCTGCACCGGGCGCTGTTCCCGCCGCTGACGGCCGACCTGCTGACGTACTACCTGCCCTGACGTCCGACCCGCTGCGCCCCTCACGGGAACCCCGGCCGCTTCCCCTTTCGAGGCCCGGCGGCCGGGGCATAGGGTGCGCGGCGTGAACGAAGTGATCTTCCGGGCGAAGGACCTGATCCGCCCCGCCGGCATCGCCGCCCTGGTCCTCGCCCTCGTGCTCGAAACCGCCTTCGGCCTGTTCGCACTCACCGACCTCGGCACGGTGCTGCTGGTCGCGATGACCCTGGCGCTCGCCCTCCCGTTCCTCCTCGTGGCCCTGCGCGCATGGACCGGGGTCGGCGCCGAAGGGATCACCGTCAACCGGGGCTTCGGGCCCGGCCGTACCTACTCCTGGCAGCAGATCAGCTGGGTCGAGGTGCGGCGCTACCCGGCCGGGGACTCGTACTCGTACGCGCTGCGGATCCACCTCACGAACGGGCGCAGCCGCCTGCTGCCCGGCCTCGGCACCGACAAGTACCACTCGACGACGGAGTTCCTGGCGAACACCCGGCAGGTCATGAACCGGTGGGAACGGAACACCGCCCCGGACCGTCGCGTCGAGCCGCGGCCGCGGCTCTGGGACGTGCTGTCGGTCCCGGTGATCGGATTGGCCCTCGGCGCCGCTTTCGTCGCCGTCGTCCTGACGCAACTGCGGTAGCCCGACGGCCGTCGGAACACGAGGATCACGAGGATCACGAGGATCACGAGGATCACGAGGATCACGAGGTCGGCTCCGGCTCCTGGGTGG
>NZ_JBHXTL010000208.1:0-11862 GCF_042677365.1 Kitasatospora sp. NPDC127116 | reverse complement strand
GCGCCGTCCCGGTTTCGTTCCGGCCCGCGGCCCCCGCCCCAGGCCCGGCCCCGTCCGCGTCTCCCGTTTCCTCCGGCGCGCCGTTCCCCGGCCCCGGCCCCGGCCGCCTACCGCTGCGCCGGGTAGTGGGCGAGGCCCGAGGCGAGCAGGCCGAAGGCCCGGTCGACCGCCGCCTCGACCCGGGCCCGCACGGCTTCGGCGGGCTCCCCGGCCACCATGGCCCGCCGGATCTCGCCGAGCACTGCCCGGTGGGCCCCGGTGACGGCTCCGGCCACGATCCGGGGGAGCGGGTCCTCCGGTGCGGCTCCCGACTCCTCGGCCAGGGCGGCCGCGAGTGCCGCCTCGGCCCGTTCGCCGAGCTCCAGCAGCCGGGCCCGGAGTGCGGCGCTGTCCTCGACGATCCGCCAGAACGCCGCCATCCCCGGGTGCAGTCCGACCGTCGGCTCCCCGCTCGCGAAGGCCGCCAGCAGGTCGGCCCGGACGGCGTCCACGGCCGGGCTGCCCGCGGGGCGGCGCCGGACCACCTCAGCCAGGTGGGCGACGACCTCCTCCTGCCGGTCGAAGAACAGGTCCTCCTTGGTGGGGAAGTAGTTGAAGACCGTGTTCGGCGAGACCCCGGCGGCCCGGGCCACCTCGACCACCGTGACCCGGTCGAAGCCGCGTTCGGCGAACAGGCCCATGGCGGTGTCGGAGAGCAGCTCCCGGGTCTGCTGCTTCTTGAGTTCGCGAAGTCCCATGGCCGGATCCTATCCGCAGTGCATGGCGTCACTCCAAAGTTGCAGTGACACCAAAAATATCCGCTACGGTGACGGCATGACCTTCACCTTCGGCATCTACCCCGGCGGACTGGCCGGTGACGACACCGGCGTGATCGCGCCCGTCCGCCCCGACGACCCGGCGCGGATCACCGCCGCCCTGTGCGAACTCCAGGGCGGTGCGGCGGAGTTCCTGGTCCGCGCCTACCGCTCGTACCCGGGCGGCGAGCACACCCCCGCGCGGCCCGAGCAGTACGCCGTCGAGGGACGCCGGCTCGACCTGGTGGTCCAGTACCGGGATCGCGGCGGGGAGTTGGCGGGCTGGCTGGACTTCGTCCGGCGGACGGTCCGCGCGGAGGGGCACCGCCTCGGGCTGCTCCAGATCTGCGAGGAGCCCAACCTGGACCTCCCGCCCGTGGACGGCAGCATCCCCAACGTCCGCCGGGCGCTGGTCGAGGGCGTGATCGCGGCGAAGGAGGAGGCGTTGGCCCGGGGATTCGACCGGCTGGCCGTCGGCTTCAACGCGGTGCCCTCCTTCGACCCCGCGGACACCTTCTGGCCCGAGCTCGGCCGGCTCGCCGACGAACGCTTCCACCGTGCCCTGGACTACGTCGGCCTGGACTTCTTCCCGGACGTCTTCCGTCCCGTCCCACCCGGTCGACTCGCCGACGCGGTACGGGCGGTGCTCACCGGCTTCCGCCGGGACACGCTGCCCGGAGCCGGGATCGGGCCCGGTGTTCCGCTGCGGATCTGCGAGAACGGCTGGCCCACCGGCCCCGGGCGGAGCGAGGCGCGGCAGGCCGAGGTGGTGGCGGAGGTGGTCCGGACGGTCGCCGGGCTCGCCACCGAACTCAATGTCACCGGATACGCGTTCTTCGCCCTGCGGGACGCGGACAGTGCGGGCGCCGGGCTGTTCCCGCACTTCGGCCTGGTGCGCGACGACTACACGCCCAAGCCGGCCTTCGCGGCGTACCGCGCGCTGGTCGAGGAGCTGACGAGGAGCTGACCATGAGCTGACGGCGGGCCGACGGCGGGTCGGCGAGAGCCGGCCGGCTCCGCTAGTTCGCCTCGAAGAAGCGCTCCACCGTGCGGCGCTGTGCGGCGACGGCGTCCACCGGTTCGCCGATCACCCGGCCGGCCAGGGCGACTGCCAGCTCGCCGACGTCCTGCCGCAGCAGGCGGGCCGCCTCGGCCCGGTCGGCGGCGATCCGGGCGCGACCGGTGGCGAGCAGTTCGTCCCGGTCGCGGATGCCCTCCGCGCGGGCCGCGACCATCGCCGCCGCGCCGCGCTCGGAGTACTCCTCCCGGATCCGGGCCGCCTCGTGGCGGGCCTCGGCCAGCTCCCGCAGGCGGGCCTCCCGGGTGGCCTCGGCCTCGGCGAGCAGGGCTTCTGCGCGTTCGGTGCGGCCCTCGGTGGCCTCCCAGCGTTCGGACTGCACTCGTTCGATCCGGGGGAGCAGGTGGCGGCCGAGCAGCCACAGCAGCAGGAAGAACAGTGCCAGGCCGAGGAGCAGCGGGGCAGGTTCGGGCTTGAGCGGGCCGAGTGCGAGGGTCACGCGCTACCTCCCCAGGGTATGACGTTCCGTCGGTCGGAAGCTTCCCCGGAGGTGATGCCGGTCGAACTCGGCCCGGACATGACCTGCGTCACGGCGGCCCGGGCGGCCGCGGGGCTCACTGCCCCATGACGTACTTGACGGTCGGGCCGGCGGTCCAGCCGCCGTCCACCGCCAGCTCGGCGCCGGTGACGTAGGAGGAGTCGTCGGAGAGCAGGTAGACCACGGCGCCGGCGATCTCGGGCGCCTCGCCGACCCGGCCCATCGGGGTGTTGGGGTAGTTGCCCTCACCGCGCCGGATGCCGACCGAGGCGGTCATCGGGGTGTAGGTCATGCCCGGGTGCACCGAGTTGACCCGGATCCGCTCGGTGCCCAGCTCGACCGCGCCGATCTTGCTGAGGCCGCGCACGCCCCACTTGGAGGCGCCGTAGCCGGCGGTCAGCGCCAGGCCCATCAGGCCGGCCGCCGAGGAGATGTTGACGATCGAGCCGCCGCCGGCCGCGCGCATCGCCGGGACGGCGGTCTTCATCCCGATGAACACGCCGGTCAGGTTGATGTCCAGGACCTTGCGGAAGTGCTCGACGCTCTCGTCCGCGAGCAGCGTGCCGGTGGAGATCCCCGCGTTGTTGACCAGGCCGTGCAGGGCGCCGAACTCCGCCACCGCGAAGTCCACCACGCGCTGCCAGTCCTCCTCGGAGGTCACGTCGTGGCGCACGAACCGCGCCCGCTCGCCGAGTTCGGCGGCGACGGTCCTGCCGTCCTCCTCCAGGACGTCGGTGATCACCACGTTGGCGCCGGACGCGACGGCGAGCCGGGCGGCCTCGGCGCCCAGGCCGCGGGCGCCGCCGGTGACGATGACGGTCTTGCCGGTGAGGTCGTTCATGACCTGCTCCTTCGGGGGGTGGGGGAGGAGAGCATGGCGGCGGACATCGTCACCAGGTCGGCGAGGAAGGTCTCCTCGTCCGTCAGGGGGGTGGAGCCGGTGAGGTACTGCTGCGCCCGGTCGGCGAGGGCCGCGCCGATCAGGGTGAGGACCAGGTCGATCCGTTCCAGCCGGATCGGCTCCGGCAGGGCGGAGATCCGGTCCTCGACCAGCTCGATCAGGCGCCAGTAGCCGCCGCCGGCCAGCGTCGGGTGCGGGGTCCGGGTGCGGACGCCGCTGTTGTGGCTGACCTGCGCGGAGATCCGCAGGCAGTGCCGGCCCTGTTCGGTGCGCAGCTCGGTGGCCTCGGCCGCGACCAGGGCGCCGAGCAGTCCGGGCAGGTCCGCGTCCGCGAGGGCGGGCAGACGCGGCGCGAGGGCCTGCTCGGCGCGTTCCTGGCGGCCGGCCATGATCGCGTCGAGCAGGCCCTCGCGGGAGCCGAAGTGGTACTGCACGGCGGACGGGTTGCTCTGTCCGGCCAGTCGGGTGATGTCCCTGGTCAGGGCGGCTTCCACGCCGCGGGTGGCGAAGAGTTCCTCCGCCGCGCGCAGCAGCCTCTCGCGGGTCTCGTGGCCCGCCGATGTCCTTGCCATGCGAGCAAGATTAATGCTGCGCATTATTAATGGCAAAGGAGGCGGGCCCGGTCCCGGTCCCCGGCCTACGTCACCTCGCCCCGGCGGGAGAAACGCTCCGCCCGCCACTCACCGCTCTCCAGCACCTCGGCCAGCTGCCGGGCCGCGTCCCAGACCTCGGTGTACGACACGTAGAGCGGCGTGAAGCCGAAGCGCATCAGGTCCGGTGCGCGGAAGTCGCCGATCACCCCGCGCTCGATCAGGGCCTGCACCACCGGGTAGCCGTCGGCGTGCCGCAGCGCGACCTGACTGCCCCGCCGGGCGTGCTCGCGCGGGGTCGCCACCTCGACACCGTCCAGCCCCTCGGTCAGCGAGACGAACAGGTCGGTCAGCGCCAGGCTCTTCGCCCGCACCGCCGCCGGGTCGACCCGCTCCCAGACGTCCAGCGAGGCGTCGAGGGCGGCCTGGCCGAGCAGCGAGGGCGAGCTGGTGAGGAACCGGCCGATGCCCGGCTTCGGTTCGTACCCGGGCTCGAAGGCGAACGGCCGGGCGTGGCCGAACCAGCCGCTCAGCGGCTGGAGCGGGCCGGCCGCCAGGTGCCGCTCGGCGACGTACAGGAAGGCCGGCGAACCGGGGCCGCCGTTGAGGTACTTGTAGGTGCAGCCGACCGCGAAGTCCGCGCCGGCGGCGCCGAGTTCGACCGGCAGCGCGCCCACCGAGTGGCACACGTCCCAGATCATCAGGGCGCCCGCGGCCTGCACCCGGGCGGTGATGCCGGGCATGTCCAGCAACTCGCCGGTGCGGTAGTCCACGTGCGAGAGGACGACCGCGGCGACGTCCCCGTCCAGGTGCCGGTCCAGCTCCTCGGGGCGGATCAGCGCACTGCGCGCGCCCTCGACCAGACCGGTCACGCCCTCGGCGATGTACAGGTCGGTGGGGAAGGCCTCGGCGTCACCGAGCACGGTGCGCCGGCCCGGGCGCAGCCGCAGCGCGGCCGACAGCACCTTGAAGAGATTGACCGAGGTGGTGTCGCAGACGACCACTTCCGCCGGACCGGCGCCGATCAGCGGCGCGATCCGCCGCCCCAGCCGGTACGGCTGCTCGAACCAGCCGGCGTCGTTCCAGCTGCGGATCAGCTCCCGGCCCCACTCCTCCTCGACCACCCGGCGCACCCGCTCGGGCGTGCGCACCGGCAGTGCGCCCAGCGAGTTGCCGTCCAGGTAGATCACCCCGTCCGGCAGGGCGAACTCCTTGCGGAACGCCGCCAGCGGGTCGACGGCGTCCAGCGCCGCGCAGTCCTCGCGCGTGGTCATGCCCGTCCTCTCGTTCCCCTCGCTCACAGCCCGCTCCGTCACAGCCCGTCCCGTCGCATCGCGCTCTGTCGCATCACGCTTTGTCGCATCGAGCTCCGTCACGGCCCGCTCCGTCACAGCCCGTCCCGGATCGTCCACAGCTCCGGGAACACGTCCTGCTCGGCCGACTTGCGCAGCCAGGTCAGTCCGCTGGAGCCGCCCGAGCCGGGCTTGCCGCCCATGGTCCGCTTGACCGCCGAGAGGTGGCGCTGGCGCCAGCGGGTGACCCGCTCGGCCACGTCCAGCAGGGCCTCGCCGAGCGGCTGGAGCGCGGCGAACTCCGGCTCGGTGTACACCCGCCGCCAGGCCGCCTCGACCTCCGCGGACGGCTGGTGGCGCTCCTCGGAGGGCGCCCGGTGCGGGGCCAGGCCGCGGCGCGCCAGCAGCGCCAGCGCCTCGTCGTACAGGCCGGGGGAGCGCAGGGCCTCGGTCAGCTCGGCCTGGGTGTCGGGCATCCCGTCGTACATCTTCAGCAGCGCGGCGTTCTTGTTGCCGAGCAGGAACTCCAGCCGCAGGAAGGCGGCGGACTGGAAGCCGGAGGCCTCGCCGAACAGCGAGCGGAAGGAGTTGAACTCGTGCGGGGTCATGGTGGCCAGCAGGTCCCAGGACTCCACCAGTACGTCCTGCACGTGGGTGCCCCGGCGCAGCGCGGCCAGCGCGGCGGCCAGGTCGTCCTCGCGCAGTGCCTGCCGGGCGAGCGTCCACTCGTGCCGCAGCAGGTCGAACAGCAGCTCCATCACCTGGGTGGCGACGATGAACGACAGCTCGGCCGGCTCCTTGCTGCGCGGGTGCTGCAGGCCGTGCAGCTCCTCCAGGCGCACGTACTGGGCGTACGGGGTGCCCCGGCCCGGTGCTCCGCCCCGACCGAACGACAGGTTGGGTGTCTCCACCGTGTCGTGCCCCATCCCGATCCTCCTGATCCTCCGGGCCGCATCGCCCGGTCCGGTGAACCAGCCGGACTGCCGGGTTCCACCGGGTGCCCATTGTGCGGCGGCGGTGCCCCCCGTTTGAATGGTCGACGGGCATCGCAACCGCCTTCGGAGCTGTTGTTCGCGATGCGTTCCGCCGATTCGCTTTACGAATGGAAATCCCTTGATCCCGACCACCCGGGAGGTCGCCTTGGACGCCGTTGACCGCCGCCTGCTCGCCGAGCTCCAGGCCGACGCCCGGCTCTCGTACAACGAACTCTCCCGCCGGGTGAGCCTGTCCGCACCCGCGGTGGCCGAACGGGTCCGCCGGCTGGAATCCGAGGGGGTGATCAGCGGCTACCACGCCCACGTGGACCTCACCCGGGCCGGGCTGCCGATCACCGCGCTGGTCCAGATCCAGTGCTACGGCCCGCGCTGCGTGCTGCGCGATCCGGAGGTGCCGACCTGGCCGGAGGTGGTCCAGCTGCACCGGGTCACCGGCGGGGCGTGCTGCGTGCTGCTGGTCGCGGTGTCGACGATGGCCGAGTTCGAGGCGGTGTGCGACCGGCTCGGAAGCTACGGCCAGCCGTCCAGCTCGATGATCCTCTCCAGTCCGGTGCCCTGGCGGCCGGTGGTGCCGCGCTGACCGCTGCCGCTGCCGCTGTCGTTGCCGCTGGTCCACGGCCGGTGCCGATGACCGGTGGCGGGCGGCGGGCGGCGGGCGGCTGTCCTTGACGCGGACGTCAAGGAGTAGGTTGCCCGGCATGCCGAACGAGCGCCACATCCTGCTGCTGCCCGGGAGCCTGCGAGCCGGTTCCACCAACGAGACCGTGCTGCGCACCGCGGCCGCCGTGGCCGCGGCCGCCCCGGGCCTGCGGACCACGTACTACGCCGGGCTGGCCGGGCTGCCGCACTTCAACCCGGACCACGACACCGACCCGCTTCCGGAGCCGGTGGCCGAGCTGCGGGCCGCGATCGAGGCGGCCGACGCGCTGCTGGTCTGCACCCCCGAGTACGCCGGGACGCTGCCGGGTGCGTTCAAGAACCTGCTGGACTGGACGGTCGGCGGGATCGAGATCTCGGACAAGCCCACCGGCTGGATCAACGCCGCCGGTCCGGGCCGCGGCCAGGGGGCCGAGGCCACCCTGCGCACCGTCCTCGGCTACACCGGCGCGGCCGTGCTGGACGAGGCCTGCGTCCGGCTTCCGCTGGAGCGCGGCGCGGTCGGCCCGGACGGGCTGGTCGCCGATCCACTGGTCCGCGGGCGGATCGGCGAGGTGCTGGCTCGCCTCGCGGCCGGCTGACCCGGCGGGCGCCGGGCTCGGCGCCGTTCAGCGCCGGTGAGCGCCGTTCGGCGCCCGTCGGGCCCTGGCGCGGGTGCGGTGGCGGGCTCAGTGCCCGTCCGGCAGGTGCACTCCCAGCCCGGCCAGGCCCTCCAGGAACAGTTCGACGCCGACCGCCGCCAGCAGCAGCCCGAGCAGCCGGGACAGCACCTCCAGCGAGGTGCGGTGGGTGCGTCGCATCAGCGGCGCGAGCACCGCCACACAGAGGTAGTTGATCACCGCGACGGCCACGTACGCCCCGGCGACGGCGGCCTTCCAGCCCAGGTTGTCCTGGTTGAGCGAGGCGACCAGGACGGCCGTGATGGCGAGCGGGCTGGCGATGTACGGCAGCAGCAGTTCGCGGATGCCGTCCACCAGCGGGTTCGACAGGTGTTCGTCGTCGTCGGCGTCCGAGCCGAGGTGGACGCCGAAGACCAGGGCGACGGCGTAGACGAAGAAGATCGCCCCGCCCGCGAGCTGGAGCGACTGGTCGCTGATGTGGAAGAGGGTGGTCAGCTCGTCGGCCCCGAAGCCGAGCACCAGGCCGATCACCGCCGCGATGGCCGTGCTCAGCGCGGCCAGCCGGCGCAGCTCCCGGTTGCTGCGGGTCCCGGCCAGCCGGGCGAAGGCCAGCAGGGTCTTCGGCGGGCCGACCACGGCGAAGAAGGTGATGAAGGCGCTGCCCAGGTTGAAGACGAACATGGGCCAAGCATGACCTCGGGGCCCCGGGCGGCCGGTCCGCCACGCCCCGCGGCCGGGCGCGGCGTGGATCACCCGCCGGCGGTTCATTCCCGGTCATTCCCGGTCGCGGCCGAATTCGCCCGGATGGCGGCCCCGGCTCGAAGGCACGGGCGCCCTCGGTTGCTATGGAGGCAGGACCGTCACCACTGTCACCGAGCGGGGTCACTCCGCCGCGGAAGCGAGGATGCGACATGTGCCTGAACCGTAAGGACCTGGGCCTGCTGGCCCTGCGCGGCGCGGTCGGCGGCGTGCTGATCGCGCACGGCACCCAGAAGCTGTTCGGCTGGTTCGGGGGCGGCGGCCTGGAGGGCGCCACCCACGCCATGGAGCAGATGGGTTTCCACCCGGCCCGGCAGAGCGCGCTGGCGGCCGGCCTCGGCGAGGCGGGCGGCGGCGCGCTGCTGGTGGCCGGGCTGGCCACCCCGGCGGCCGGCGCGGTGGTGGCGGGGACGATGGCGGGCGCGGTGTCGGTGCACGCCCCGGCCGGCTTCTTCGCGATGTCCGGCGGCTACGAGTACCCGGCCTTCCTCGGTGCGACCGGCCTGGCGCTCGGCCTGGCGGGCGCCGGCCGGTACTCGCTGGACCACCTGACCGGCCACGTCTTCGACCGGCCGTGGCTCGGCCTGGCCTCCTTCGTGGCGAGCGCCGCCGGGGCGTACGGCGTCGTCGCGCGGCGCCGTCACCTGGTGCGGCTGCGCGAGGAGCGGGCCGCGGTGGAGTCGGACTCCCAGGAGGGCTCGGGGCTGTCCTGACGCGCTGTCCCGGCCCGGCTCACCCGGAGGCAGCAGCCCTGCTGGCGGCGGCCCCGCGGCCCTCGGAGGGTGGGCGTGGAGGTGTGCCGGGCAGCCCGGCGCCGACCGGAAACGAGGGACCGCATGAACCGCCAGCCGCTCACCCGAGCCAGCTCCCCGACCCCGCCGAGGGTCACCGCGCAGGACCTGGACGCACCACCGGTGCGTCACCAACGCCGGGCGGTGGCGGGGGTGTTGGTCGCGGCGGTGGTCGGCGCGGCGGCGCTCGCGGGCTGTTCCTCCTCCGGGAAGACCGTGAGCGGCGTGGCCTCCGCGGCGGCGTCCGCGGTGGAGAAGGGCGCGAGCGCCGTCGCCTCCGCCGCCTCGGCGCTGGGTTCGGCGGCCGGCGGGGCGGGGTCCGCGATCGCCTCGGTCGAGGCGCAGGCCTCGGCGGCGGTGTCGGCGGCCTCCTCGGCCGTCTCCGGGATCAAGGGCGGGCTGGACGCGAAGGGGGACGTCACCGCCGGGGCGGTGACCACCGGTTCGGACGGCAAGCCGCAGGTGCCGCTGACCGTCACCAACCACGGGCAGCAGTCGTACCGGTACGTGATCCAGGTGAACTTCACCGACGAGTCGGGCAAGGTGCTGGACGCGGCCGCGGTGACCATTCAGGACGTGGCGGTCGGGCAGAGCTCCCAGGCCACCGCGCACGCCCACCGGGACCTCTCCGGCACGGTCAAGGCCGAGGTGGCCAACGCCGTCCGCTACTGACTCCGGGGCTGTCCCGGGGTGCGGCGGCCCAGCTCAGCGCGGGGGTGGAACCTTAAGCGGGTCTCAAGGCCCAACGGCACCCCTTGACGGGTGAGTTGGTCTAGTCCATTTTTATTGCCCAGGTGCAGGGAGCCCCTGAACCGGCGTCGGCGGCCTCGTGCCGCGGGCGCCGGTTCGGCACATCCCGGTAGTCCGTCATGGTCTGATCCCGCTCGATTCCCCACCCACACCTGTCATGTCCCGGTCGTCCGGCCCCACCCCGGACGCGCGCCCCCGGGACGACGGGAACCCCCACAACCAGGAGTCACGCACCCATGCTGCGCTCACGCATTGAAAGGGCCGGGACCCCGGCGCCGCAGGGCGGCCGCCGACGCCGCCCGAAGAGCATGGCCGCCATCGCGGCCGGCACCACCGCCTCCCTGCTGCTCGGCGCCGGCCTCGCGCTGTCCGGCGGCGGCGCGGCCAACGCCGCGACCACCAACTCCACCGGCGCGCCCGCCACCAGCGGCGGCATCAAGGTCGCCTACTTCGACCAGTGGTCGGTCTACGCGAACGCGTACTACCCCAAGACGATCCAGGACACCGGCGTCGCCAAGAACCTGGACTACATGATCTACTCCTTCGCCAACATCCACCCGACCGACCTGGGCTGTTTCGAGGCCACCAAGGCCGCCGACGGGAACGACAACAACCCCAACGCGGGTGACGGCGCGGGCGACGCGTTCGCCGACTACCAGAAGAGCTTCGGCGCGGACATCTCGGTCGACGGTGTCGGCGACGTCTGGAACCAGCCGATCGCGGGCAACTTCAACCAGCTGAAGAAGCTGAAGGCGAAGAACCCGAACCTCAAGGTCCTGCTCTCGCTGGGCGGTTGGACCTACTCCAAGTACTTCTCGCCGGCCTCCGCCACGGACGCCTCGCGCAAGCACCTGGTGTCGTCCTGCATCGACATGTTCATCAAGGGCAACCTGCCCAGCGACGCCGGCTTCGGCGGCCCGGGCTCGGCGGCCGGCGTCTTCGACGGCATCGACATCGACTGGGAGTACCCGGGCGGCGGCGGCCACACCGGCAACCTCTCCAGCCCGGCGGACAAGCAGAACTTCACCGCCCTGCTGAAGGAGTTCCGCACCCAGCTGGACGCGCAGGGCGCGGCGGACAAGAAGACCTACGCCCTGTCGGCGGCGGTCGGCGCCGGCCAGGACAAGATCATGAACGTCGAGACCGACAAGGTCGGTCAGTACCTGACCTTCCTCGACGTCATGACCTACGACATGCACGGCGGCTGGGACGCCCAGGGGCCGACCAACCACCAGGCCGCGCTCTACTCGACCCCGGACGACCCGTCGACCCCGGCCAAGCCGGGCAACGGGAAGTACTCGATCGACAACGCGATCAAGGCGTGGACGGTCGGTGACAAGGAGTACGGCATCCCCGGCGGCTTCCCCGCCAACAAGATCAACATGGGTGTGCCGTTCTACTACCGCGGCTGGACCGGCGTGAAGGACAACGGCAAGCACGGCCTGTACCAGCCCGCCACCCAGCCGGCGGCCGGCGCGGCGATGTCCGGCAACGTCCCCGGCATCCAGATGTACAAGGAGCTCGCGGGCTTCGTCGACAACCCGTCCAAGACCTTCTGGGACGACGGCGCCCAGGCCACGTACTTCTACGACGGCAACACCTTCTGGAGCGGTGAGGACGCCAAGTCCATCCAGGCCAAGCTCGACTACGCGCACTGCAACGGCCTCGGCGGCTCCTTCGCCTTCTCGCTGTACGACCTGGGCACCAAGACCGCCCTGTTCGACAAGATGGTGAGCGCCACCAACGGCTCCGCGTCCGCCTGCCCGGCCCCGCCGACCGGCACGCCGACCCCGACCTCCACCGGCACCCCCACGGGCACGCCGACCGGCACCCCCACGGGCACGCCGACCGGTACCCCCACGGGCACCCCGACCGGCACCCCGACCACGCCGGCCTCCTGCCCGGCCGCCCCGAGCTGGGACACCAACACCACCTACGCGGCCGGCGGCACCAAGGTCTCGTGGAAGGGCCACTACTACACCAACAAGTGGTGGACCAAGGGCGACGACCCGAGCCTGAGCGGCCAGTGGGGCGTCTGGACCGACAACGGCCCCTGCTGACGGTCCACCGGACCGCCGAGGGCCTGACGGATCCTCGCAGCACCTGAAGCGACGGGTCCGGCCCCCCGGGATCAGGCACCACCCGGGGGGCGGGACC
>NZ_JBHXTL010000207.1:0-11988 GCF_042677365.1 Kitasatospora sp. NPDC127116 | reverse complement strand
GGGCCCGGCGTGGGGGGGCCGGGGCCGCGGTCCCCGCCCGCGCGCCGCCCCCCCCCCCCCCCCCGCCGGCCCCGCGCCCCCCACGGCCGGGGGGCACGCGGCGCAGGGGCACGCGGCGCAGGGGCACCCGGTATCGGGGCACACACCAGGGCGCGCGGCCCGGGGGCGCCGGGACCAGGTGCCCGGGGAACGGACGCAGCCGCAACGCGCTCCCGGGCCCCGCTCCCGGCGGCTGCTGCCGCGCTGGCTGGACCCGTACATGGCGGCGCTGGCCGGCACCGTCGGACTGGCCGCGCTGTTCCCGGCCTCCGGCACCTCGGCGCGAGTCGCCGGGGTGGCCTGCGACCTCGCGGTGGCAGTGCTGTTCTTCCTCTACGGTGCCAGGCTCTCCACCCGTGAGACGCTGGCCGGGCTGCGGCACCTGCGGCTGCACGGGCTGGTACTGGCCGCCACCTTCGTCCTCTTCCCCCTGCTCGGCGTGGCCACCGCACTGCTCACGCCCGTCCCACTGACCGGGCAGTTGCACACCGGGGTGCTGTTCCTCTGTCTGGCGCCCTCCACGGTGCAGTCCTCGGTGGCGCTCACCGGCGCCGCCGGGGGCAACGTGCCGGCGGCGATCTGCGCGGGCACCTACTCCAGCCTGGCGGGGCTGGTGATCACGCCCCTGCTGGCGGCCTGGCTGCTGGGATCGCACACCGCGCTGTCCGCCGACGGACTGCTGCGGATCGGGCTGCAGCTGCTCGCACCGTTCCTGCTCGGGCAGTTGCTGCGGCCGTGGCTCGGCGGTCCGCTGTCCCGGCACAAACGGGTGCTCACCCCGGTGGATCGCGGCTCGATCCTGCTGGTCGTCTACACGGCGTTCAGCGCGGCGGTGTCCCAGGGCATCTGGGGCCTGGCCACCCCCCTCGCGCTGCTCGGGCTGCTCGCGGTGCTGCTCGCCCTGCTCGCCGCCGCCCTCGCGGCCACCGGGCTCGGCGCGCGGCTGCTGGGGCTCGACCGGTCGGCCACCATCGCGGCGGTGCTCTGCGGTTCGCAGAAGAGCCTGGCCAACGGCCTGCCGATGGCCACCGTCCTGTTCGGCGCGCAAGCCGGGCTGCTGGTGCTGCCGTTGATGCTCTACCACCAGCTCCAGCTGATCGTCGGCACCGTACTCGCCGGGCGCTGGTCACGGGCTCCCACGGCCGCCGCGCCCGGCCCGGTCCCGGCCGCGCTCACCGGTCCGGACGCTCCGCCAGCACCCGGCTGATCCCCCGGCGCAGCCTGGCCGAGGCCCCCGGGAGGCGGCCGAGCCGGTGCAGCCGTTCGGCCGGCAGCTCCGGCCTGCCGGCCAGCTCCAGGACGGCCGCGTACGGCCGGTCGCCCTCCCGCAGGCGGTCGCCCACGAGATCGACCAGGGCCTCAAGGGCCTCGCCCATGAGGGCGGGGTGGGCCGCGAGCAGCTCAAGGAGGCGGTTGTCGTTCCACACCAGCTGCCGGCGCCCGGCCAGTGCGGCCAGCAGGTCGGTGGGGGCGGCCGGGTTGCGGGCGATCGCGTGCCAGACGAACGGGTACTCCCCGATCGCCAGTCGGCGCAGGACCTCGGGGTTCGAGGTCCGTTCGGCGAGCCGCCGGTAGTCGCCGCCGTCGTGCAGGTGTTTGAGGGCCTCCACGTCGTCCGTCGTGTCCGCCGTCACCGTCACGTCCGCCCCCTTGGCTGTCGTTCGCACAGGGGCGCGACCCTAGCAGGTCGGCGCCGGGTGACCAGCCTTCATTCCGCTTCGACGGGGGTGCTGAGGGCGGTGTCCGGGAGGGTGGGCAGCGGGCCTGCGGGCGGCAGCTCCCAGAGCGCCGGGTCGGGGGCGAACGGGCCGGCGCGGTCCAGGAGCTGGGCGAGGGCGAGGTCCCGCGCCCGGTCCATCCACCGATGGGTGGCCTCGTCGATGACGCCGAGGCGCCGGGCGTGGGCGTACTCGTCCTCGTCCTTCCAGCTGTACGTCGAGAGATCGGGGGTGATCACCAGGTCCAGGAAGAGGTCGAGGGTGTCGAGGCCGATGGCCGTCCGCCGGTACGGGCGCTCGAAGTTGACGTACCAGTACAGCGGCCGGCCGTCGGGCGTCAGGAAGCGGTGGACGCTGAACGGCGCTCCGGCGGTGAAGCGGCTGAGCACCACGGTGTCGCGCCAGGTCCAGTCGTCGAGTTCCCACCGGCCGGCGGCGAGGTCCTCGATGCAGTCCAGCCGCGCGGCGTCGTCCCCCGCGCGGGCGGCGGCGGTCCAGCCGGCCGGGGCCAGGGTCTCCGTCCCCGGGCGGGCGGTGAGGGTCAGGCTCGCGCCGTCGTCCGCGAGCACGGTGTACGGCATGGCCGACCAGACCCTGCCGTGGGCGACGTCCCGTCGCACGGCGGTGCCGCCCGGGGCGAAGACCGGGGAGAAGGCCGGGGCCGTCATCGGATGTAGTAGGCCCGGTTGTGGGCGGCGACCGGCGGGGACTGGTAGGTCCAGACCCCGGCCGCCGGGGCGTCGGCGATCAGGTGGGCGAGGTCGCGGGCCGACTCCTCCGCAGGGTTGCCGAGATCGAGCCGGACGCGGTCGGCGGTGCGGTCGTCCAGGGCGTAGTAGCGGTAGGGCTGGTAGACGTTGAGCGGCCCGGCCAGCAGCTTGCCCTCGTCGTCGGTGCCGTAGCCGGTGATCGGCGTGTTGTTGACGGACTCGGGGGTGAGGCCGACCAGGTTCACGTCCAGGGCGAGGAGTTCCTCGTCGTGGCGGATCAGTCCGTCCTGCCCGAGGCCGGCCCGACGGCAGGAGACCGTCCAGCGTTCGCGCACGTCGGGCGCGTTGAGGGAGGGCAGGGTGGTCTCGAACCAGCCCGGGTGCTTGGGCTCGGCGTACAGCCGGCGCCCGGCGTCGATGGCGAGCGGGTTGTCGCAGAGGACGTGCAGCCGGGCGATGCCGAGCAGCTTGGTCTGGTCGTACCCCCGGGCGTACTGGCCGTAGTTGACCACCGGCATCCGCTCCTCGGCGAAGAGCGGGTGGGCGATCAGGTTGATCTCCAGCTCCTGGGTGATGCCGCCGCCGTTCGGATACTGGGCGAAGTAGAGCTGGTAGTTGAGCGAGACGCAGGCCCCGCCGTCGAAAGCGGCGACGTTCAGCCCCGGGTGGCGCTTGGCGAGCAGTTCGCGCGCCCGCGCGCGGTCGACCAGGTAGTCGACGCCGATGTTGTGCAGCGCACCGTAGTGGAAGGGCAGGTGGTACGGCTCCGGTACGGGCGGAAGCGGCAGGCCGGTCATGAGGACTCCGAGGACGGGAGAGACGGGGAAGACGGGGGAAACGGCGGGGGCGGTACGAGGGTTCAGGGTGCGGCCGGTGGTGCCACGGCCGCCGGGCGGTGCAGCTCCAGCAGGTCGTGGTGCATCCGCTCGGCGCTGCGCAGCGCGAGGGCGGCCATGGTGAGCGAGGGGTTGGAGGTGCCCAGGGAGGGCATCGAGCCGCAGCCGACGGCGTACAGGTTGGGGTGCTCCCAGCAGCGCTGCCAGTGGTCGACCACCGAGGTCGCGGGCGAGTCGCCCATGATGTGGGTGCCTCCGGCGTGGCCGGCGCCGCGGTAGCCGTGGACGCTTCCCCGGTGTTCGAGCCGTCCCGGCCATCCGGCCGCCGGATAGGCGGTGTGGTCCTCGGCGCCGAGCAGGGCGAACAGCTGGTCGGAGACGGCCCGGGCGGAGGTCATCCCCTCGCGGACGTACTCCGAGAGGTCGTAGCGGATGGCCGGGCCCGGCAGACCGAGCGGGTCGCGCCGGTCCGGGTCGAGGGTGACCCGGTTGGCGGGGTCTGCGGGCTGCTCCAGCTCGAACTGGAGCGAGAACTGACGGCCCAGCCGGTCGCCGAGGCGGTCGCGGAGCTCCTTGCCGCGCAGGCCCGCCGCGAGCAGCGCCGCCGCCTCGGCCTCCGGCGCGCCGCCCGCCCAGGACCAGCCCCAGTTGCCGATCTCGATCCGGAACGGCGCCCGGCGCTCCCGCCCGGGGCCGAAGCGGAACGCCTCCAGGCCGCTGGTGGAGCCGGGTCCGCGGTAGGGGCCGACCGGGCGGGGCATCAGCCCCCAGGTGAGCAGGGCCGGGTGGTCCATCAGGTTCCGGCCGACCTGGTCGCTGCGGTTGGCCAGGCCGGACAGGAGCAGCAGCCGGGCGTTCTCGATCGCGTGCGCGGCGAGGACGACCAGGTCCGCCTCCACCCGGTGGGCCGTCCCGCCCGCGAGGTACTCGACTCCTCCGGCCCGCCCGGTCTCCGGGTCGGCCAGCACCCGGCTGACGACGGCCTCCGTGCGCAGTTCGACCCCGGCCGCCCAGCGGGCCTGGGTGCGCAGCGGGGTGTACTTGGCGCCGGTGGGGCAGGCGGGGACGCAGCTGGCGCTGCCCGCGCAGAGGGGCCCGTCGGCGGATCCGGGCCTGGTCGGCACGCCGTTGCGGGCGTGCGGGGTGGCGGTGACGGCGAGCCGGGCGGAGCCGGGCGCGGCGGGGTCGCGGACGGTCCGTCCGTCGAGGGCGCGGGCCAGTTGCCGGTCGAGGTAGCTCGCCGGAACGGCTCGCATCGGGAAGTCGTAGCCGTCCGGGATGGGCAGTCCGACGGCGCGGCGCTGCTCCTCGGCGTCGGCGGCGACGCCGAGTTCCCGTTCGGCGTCGCGGTAGTGGGGTTCCAGGTCGTGGTAGCCGATCGGCCAGTTGCGGCCGTGGCCGAGGTCTCCGGTGCGGAAGTCCTCGGGGTGCATGCGCGGGGTGAGCCCGGTCCAGAGCAGTCCGGTGCCGCCGTTGGCGCGCAGGTAGCCGCTGGCGTAGGGCAGCGGCCCGTCCTGGCGGAGGTGGCCGGTGGCGGTGAAGCCGCCGTCCGGGTTTCCGGCGAGGTCGGTGACGTCGGGTGACGGGGCTTCGGGGCTGTGCGGGTAGGGCGAGGTGGGCGGTCCGCCGCCGGCCGCGCGGTGGGCGGTGGCGGTCTCGGCGCCGGTGGGCGCGGCCCGACCGGCTTCCAGGACGAGGACCCGCCAGCCCTGCGCACCGAGGCGGTGGGCGACGAGGGTCCCGGCGAAGCCCGCGCCGACCACGACGGCGTCCCAGCGGGCGCTCATCGGCGCTCACCGCCGTTGTCCGGTACCACGGCGCTTCGGGGGGCCTCGGCCCAGCTGCCGTGGCCGGGGGCGGCGGAGCCGGGCGGGACGGCGTGGAAGGTCCGCCAGACCAGTCCCTGGTCGTGGGCCCGGGCGGAGGAGGGTGCCTCGCCGGGCCAGGCGCCGACGTACCAGAGGTGGACCAGGGCGTGCTCGTCGCGCACCTGGTGGGCCAGCGTGGTGCGGTGGTGCTCGTCCGCCATGCCGGTGGAGCGCAGTTCGGGGACGTCGAATCCGGTCAGCTCGGCGCAGACGCGCAGGAACTCGTCCAGGTCGGCCAGGGCGTCGACGTACTGGTTCGCGACGGGGTCCCAGCACTCCGCCAGGTCGTAGTCGGCCGGGCGGTCGTCGGACACGGGCACGCGGGCACCCCCATGGTCGGCAACGGGTGGCCGAGGCATGACAGGCCGGACGGCGCAACGGTCCGTACGGCGCGACAGGCCCCACAACGCGGCAGGCCAGGGCGACCCGTCCACCGGACGACCCGGCCTGCCACCGCGATCATGCCGCGCCTCCTCACCACCGGAAACGCGTTGCACGAATCTGCCCGGACTTCGTCACCCCTTGTCCGGTCGGCCGCGCATCACGATCATCTGGCGTCCGCTTCCGGTCGGCCCAGCGCCCGCACGGCCGCCAGGACGTCCAGGCCGAGCTCCGGGTCGGCGTCCTCGGGCAGGCTGACGGACAGCCGGGTGACCAGACCCGCGTACCGGCGGTGGATCTCCCGGGCGACCTCCTCGACCGGGCCGCAGACCGCGAAGGCGTCGAACACCTCGTCGTCGATCAGCGCGGCCATCTCCGCCCAGCGGCCGCGCACCGAGTGGGTGTGCAGCTCCTCCTGGAGCCCCTCCCAGCCGTGCTGCGCCAGCACCGGACGGTAGGCCGGCGTGGAGGCGTAGAACGCGAGCCGCTCACGGGTGGCGGCCCGGTTGGCCGCCAGCTCCTCCTCGGTGCGGCCGGTGGCGGTGAGCACGCTGCCGACGATCTCGAACGGCCGCTCCGTCCATGCGGCGCCCTCCGCCTCGGCCCGGGCCCGCTCCTCGGTCAGGCCCGGCAGCACCTGCTCGGTCAGGTAGGCGGTGGAGGAGAACGGGTGGCTCAGGAAGCCGTCGGCCACCGCCCCGGCGGTCCGGGTCATCAGCGGCCCGACGCCCGCCAGCAGGATGCGCGGCACGCCGGACGGGACCGGGTCCGGGGAGAACACCGGCGTCATCACCGTGTGGGTGTAGAAATCGCCCCGGAAGCGCAGCCGTTCGCCGGTCTGCCAGCTGTGCCAGATCGCCCGCACCGCGTGCACGTACTCGCGCATCCGGGCGGCCGGACGGTCCCAGGGCATGCCGAAGCGCTTCTCGATGTGCGGCTTGACCTGCGAGCCCAGCCCGATGACGGCGCGTCCGCCGGAGGCCGCGTGCAGTCCCCAGGCCTGGTAGGCGAGGGTCATCGGGGTCCGGGCGAAGGCCACCGCGATGCCGGTGGCCAGCTCGATCGACTCGGTCCGGTCGGCCGCGCGGGCCAGCTGGAGGAACGGGTCGTACGCGGTCTCGGCCACCACCAGCCGGTCCATGCCCCGGCGTTCGGCCCGCTCGGCGGCGTCCAGGATGCCCGCCGGGTGCCCGGAGGCGGTGGCGTCGAGCCCGAGGGCGGCGGGTCGGGGGGCGGCGGGCCGGAGGGTGGCGGGTCGGTCCATGGGCTGGGCTCCTGGTCGCGGGCGGCTGTGGTACCCGGGTAGCCTGCCACGTCACCTGCCGTCGACGTCCCCGCCCACGTCTCCCGGCGCCGCGAACAGCCGGTCCAGGTGCCGGTCCACGGCCGCGCGCACGGCGTCGGGCCCGACCACGTCCAGCTCCAGCAGCGTGGCGAACCCGGTGAGCGCGAGCAGCAGGTCCGTCTCCACCACCGGATCGCGGTCGGGCGCCAGCTGCCCGTCGGCGATCGCCTGCCGGACCACCTGCTCGACCGTCGCCCGCCCCTGGAGCAGGCCGCCGCGCGCCCGAGCGTGGACCTCCTCGTCGTGCAGCGCCTCCAGCACGTAGGCGGCGCCCATCCGGCTGGTCGCCCGCGCGTCGGCGTGCAGGGGCAGCAGCTCGACCAGCATCACCCGCAGCACGTCGCGCGGATGCGGCCTCCCGCCGAGCGCTCCCACCGCCAGGCCGACCCGCTGCGCGCTCTGCTCGCCGGCGAAGTCCATCGCGAAGGAGAGCATCTGCGCCCGGGAGCCGAAGTAGTGCTGGAGCTGCCCGAGCGAGATGCCGGCCTCCTGCGCGACCTCGCGCATCGTCAGGTGGGTGACGCCGCGCCGTTCCACGACCCGCCACAGCGCGCGGGCGATCGTCTCCCGGCGTTCCCGGTGGTCGACCTGCTTCGGCATCGGCGGCGGCTCCTCGTCCTCGCTCCGCGCGCTGCGGAGTCTTTTTCATACGCTTGACATAATACAGCTGACCTATAACGTGGGAAGCCTTCCGAGGGAGGAGCGCCCACATGCCGGAACAGCCCGTCATCCGCACCACCGAGGGACTCGTCCGCGGCCGCTGGGCAGCGCGCCGCGGCCGGGAACAGCGACAGGAACAGCAGCAGGAGCACGCGCGGCCGGGGGGCCGGGAGCTCGCGGTCTTCCGAGGCATCCGCTACGCCCGACCGCCCGTCGGGGCCCTCCGCTTCGCCGCCCCCGTCGAGCCCGAGTCCTGGGACGGCGTCCGCGAGGCCACCTCCTTCGGACCCGTCGTCCCGCAGTCCGGGCCGATGCCCGCCAGGACGTCCGGAGCGTCCGAGGACACCGACTGGCTGACGCTCGACGTCTGCACGCCCGATCCGGGCGCGGCCGGACTGCCGGTGCTGGTCTGGATCCACGGCGGCGGGTTCATCTCCGGGACCGCCGGCGACCCGCTGTACGACCCGACCGCCCTGGCCACCGCCGGGCTGGTCGTGGTGAGCATCAACTACCGGGTCGGTGCCGAGGGCTTCGCGCTGCTGGCGGGCGCCCCCGCCAACCGCGCCTTCCTGGACCAGATCGCCGCCCTGCACTGGGTCCGGCGCAACATCGCCCGCTTCGGCGGGGACCCGGCCCGGGTGACCGTCGCCGGGCAGTCCGCGGGCGCCGGCTCGGTCGCCGCCCTGCTCTCGACGGACCGGGCCCGCGGCCTGTTCCGGCGGGCCGTCGCCCACTCGGTGCCGGGCAACCACTGCACTCCCGCGCTGGCCGCCGAGGTCACCGCCGAACTCGCGAAGCTGCTCGGCACGGCCCCCACCGCCGCCGCACTGGCCGGGGTGCACCCCTGGCGCCTGGCCTCGGCGGTCACCGACCTGGGCGCCGCGCTGCCGGCCCGCCTCGCGCGCTGGGGCCGGCTGGCGCACAGCGGCATCGCCACCGTCCCGGTGGTCGACGGCGAGATCCTGCCGGGCTCGCCCTGGTCGGCGCTCACCGCCGGCGTGGACCTGCTGGTCGGTCACACCCGGGACGAGTTCCGGCTGTTCAGCGTGCTCAGCGGCCGGCACGGCGGCTTCACCGAGGAGGAGGCCCGGCTGATGCTTGAGCTGTTCGCCCCGCCGGGCGGCCCGGACGCCTACCGGGCCGCCCTCCCGGGGGCGACACCCTCCGAACTCCTGGAAACCGTCGGCTCCGACGCCCTGTTCCGGGTGCCGTCCGTCCGACTCGCCGAGGCCAACGCGGCCGCCGGCGGCACCTCGTACCTCTTCGAGCTCGCCCTGCCCGCGCCCGCTCTCGACGGCGCCTTCGGCGCCTGCCACGGCCTGGACGTGCCGCTCGCCTTCGGCAGCCTGGACAGCCCGCTGGCACGGCAGTCCCTCGGCGACCGGCCCCCGCCGGAGGCGGTCCGGGTCTCGGCGGAACTGCGGCGGGCCTGGGTCCGGTTCGCGACCACCGGCGACCCGGGGTGGCCCGCCTTCGAACCGGACGGGCAGCTCACCCGGGTCCTGGACGCCCGCTCGCGGACCGTCCGCTACCCGGAACAGGCCACACACCGGATCTGGGCGGGCCACCCCCTCACCGCCTACGACCTCCGCTGACGGCGGCACGGCACGACGGAGGCACGGCACGACGGGAGCCCGCCCGGCGGCGTCGGGCGCCGCACCGCGGCACCGCCGCACCGGGCCCCGCCCAAGCCCTACACCGGCCGTTACTTCGCCGACTCCGCCAGCAGCTTCAGCAGCCCGGCGGCCACCAGGGCCGAGGAGGCCGGGTTCTGGCCGGTCACCAGGTTGCGGTCGACCACCGCGTGCGGCGCCCAGGGCTCGCCCTCCTCGAAGTCCACGCCCAGCGCGACCAGCCGGTCCTGGAGCAGCCACGGCGCCCGGTCGGCCAGCCCGGCCTGGACCTCCTCGGCGTTGGTGAAGCCGGTCACCCGGTACCCGGCGAACGGCGAGCCGCCGTCCTCGGCCCGTGCCGCGAGCAGCGCGGCCGGGCCGTGGCAGACCACGCCCAGCGGGCGTCCCGAGGCGAGCGCCCGGGTGAGCAGCCGACCGGAGTCGGCGTCGACCGCCAGGTCCTCCATCGGGCCGTGGCCGCCGGGGTAGAACACGACGTCGTAGTCGGCCGGGTCGACCTCGGCCAGCACCAGCGGCTGCCGGAACTCGGCGATCTTCGCCAGTTCCTCGGCCAGCTCGGGGTCGGTCAGGCTGGCCCGGTCCGCGACCGGGACGACGCCGCCCGGGGTGGCGACCGCGACCCGGTGGCCCGCCCCGGTGAAGGCGCGGTACGGGACGACCGCCTCCTCCGCCCAGAAGCCGGTCGGATGCTCGGTGCCGTCGTTCAGCGTCCAGACCTTCGAGCCGGTCACGACGAACAGGATGTCGGCCATGGGGTGTGCCTCCAGGGGTGCCGCGGTCCTCGCCGCGACGGTCCGCCGCGGCGCTCACACCGTCGACGCTAGACGCGCCCTGCCTGCGGGAACCAATGGGCCACGCGATACCGGGCATCGGAATTCCGATACCTCACCCGGACCGTCGAACCCGCCGGCCGGCCATCGGAATCCCGTAGGCTCGCCGGCATGAGCGATCGGCCGACCACCGGCTCCGGCCCGCTGGACCTCAACCAGCTGCGGACCTTCCTCGCCGTGCACCGGGCGGGCTCCTTCACCGCGGCCGCGCATCTGCTGGGCCTGTCCCAGTCCACGGTGACCGCGCAGATCCGGGCGCTGGAGCAGCGGCTCGGCCGGGAACTGTTCGAGCGCCGGGCGCGCGGGGTCAGCCCGCTGCCGTACGCCGACGACCTCGCCACCCGGCTGGCCGGGCCGCTGGACCGGCTCGCGGGCCTCGCCGACGGGCGCGGTGACGGCGTGCCGGAGCCGGTCCACCTCGCCGGGCCGGCCGAGTTCCTCGGCGCCGTCCTGCTGGCGGAGCTGGCCCCGCTCGTCGCGGAGGGCGTCCAGCTGCGGGTCACCAGCGGGTTGACCGACCCCCTGCTGGCGGAACTGCGGGCCGGGCAGCACGACCTCGTGGTCGCCACCCGGCGGCCGCCCGGCCGGACGCTGCTCGCCGAACCGCTCGCCGACGAGGAGTTCGTCCTGGTCGCGGCCCCGCTCTGGGCCGAGCGGCTGGCCGGCCGGGAACTGCCCGGCGCGCTGGCCGAGGTCCCGCTGCTCAGCTACGCCGAGGACCTGCCGATCGCCCGCCGCTACTGGCGGCACGTCTTCGACCGACGGCTGCACGCCCGGGCCGCGGTCACCGTGCCGGACCTGCGGGCGGTGCTCGCGGCGGTGACCGCGGGCGCGGGCTGGAGCGTACTGCCCGGCTACCTGTGCCGGGCCGAACTCGCTTCCGGCGCCCTGCGGTTGCTCCACGAGCCGGCCGATCCGCCGATCAACACCGCGTACCTGGTCCGCCGCCCGGCCGGCTCGGCCAACCCGCACGTGGCCCTGGTCCGCGAGCACCTGCTGGCCGCGGCCCGCACCTGGGCGTGACCCGGCGGCCCGCCGCTCCAGCAGCAGGCGGACGGTGACCTGTGGGGAGACCATGGCCTCGCCGCGGGCGGCGGCGAGGGGCAGGGCCTCGATGCCGGGTTCGGCGTCGAGGACGTAGCGGAAGCCGGTACGGACCATGCGCTGGTCGTCGGCGAGCAGGACCCGGATGGTCAACCGGGGCCGAGCAGCACCAGCCGGGCCCGCTTCTCCCGGCCGTTGGACCGGGCCGCCTCAAGGCCGTCGCCCGGCCGCTGACCGCCGCCGCCTGCTGGCTGCCCGGCCCTGCGGGCCGGCGAACGGGGCCACGTCCCGGGCGTCCTGTGCGCCCTCGGTGCCGGTCTGGCGGTGGCCACGGCCGCCGAGTCGGTCCGCCGCTGGACCGCGCTGCCGGCCGTCCGGGGCCGCCACCCGTGGCTGCCTTCGTCGGACTGCCGCCCGCGTCTGGGGGGTGTGGCGGGGGTCTCAACGGTGGCCGGTCGGTGGTGACCCGGTGTGACGGCGGTGGGCCCGTCAGCGATGCCGTCGGATCCCGGCCGGTGAGGGCGCTCACACACGGATGCGATGAACGACGACGGCTAGCAGTGTCCGTTTTGCCCGTCCTGCGCCACGGGGTGGAAGGTGTTCGCGCAGGCGGGGAGGGGTCGGGGCGTGCGGGGCGGCGGTTCCTTGGAATCGGAGCCGGGCGCGCGGCTACGACGGCGGATCGTAGCGAGGGGGTCTTGGCGGGGGCCGATCCGGTCTGGCAACTTGGCATTCGTCGCCAGCCACACCGGCTCCTGTCCCGCCGGTGGACGGCTTCCCGCCGCGTCACACCCTGCGACCGTTCGGCCCCTGTCCGGCCACGGTCGACACGGGGCGTGACACCGGCCCAACCCGAACGAGGTCTTGCTCTACATGCCCGCTTTCAAGCTCCGTATGCGTACCTCTGCCGCGATTCTCGCCGG
>NZ_JBHXTL010000206.1:1388-12151 GCF_042677365.1 Kitasatospora sp. NPDC127116 | reverse complement strand
CCTCCTCGGGCGCGGCCCGTTCCGTCGTTCCGGCCGTCCGTTCCCGTCCACGGCTCGATCCGTACGGTTCGAGCCGTACGGTTCGGGTCCTGCGGTTCGAGTCCTACGGTTCGGGTCCTGCGGTTCGGGTCCTGCGGTTCGAGTCCTGCGGTTCGAGTCCTACGGTTCGGGTCCTGCGGTTCGAGTCCTACGGTTCGAGCCGGTGCGGGCCCCGGAAGAGGAACGTCGCCTCACGGATCGACGGCAGGCCCAGCGCCAGCATGAGCAGCCGGCCGAGCCCCAGACCGAGCCCGCCGTGCGGCGGCGTGCCGTAGCGGAAGCAGTCGAGGTATCCGGAGAGCGGCCCGGTGTCCATGCCCTTCTCCCGGGCCTGGGCGACGAGACGGTCGTACCGGTGCTCGCGCTGGGCGCCGGTGGTGATCTCCACGCCCTTCCACAGCAGGTCGAAGGACTCGGTGACGGTCGGGTCGTCCTCGGGCCGCAGGTGGTAGAACGGCCGTACGGCGGCCGGGAACCGCGTGACGAAGACGAACTCGTGCCCGGTCTCCTCGGCGATCAGGGCGCACAGCGCGCGCTCGCCCTCGGGGTCGAGGTCGTCCTTGACGCCCTCCCGGTCCCAGCCGGTGGCGCGGAGCCGGGCCAGCGCCTCGGCCATCGTGATCCGGGGGAACGGCAGCCCGGGGACCGTGACCGCGGTGCCGAAGTGCTCGGCGATCGCCGCACCGTGGCGTTCGGCCACGGCCGCCAGGACGCGGTGCAGCATCCGCTCCTCGAAGGCCATCACGTCCTCGACCCCGTCGATCCAGGCGATCTCGACGTCGACCCCGGTGAACTCGGTGGCGTGCCGGGAGGTGAAGGACGGCTCGGCCCGGAACACCGGCCCGATCTCGAAGACCCGGTCGATGCCGCCGGCGATGGCCATCTGCTTGTAGAACTGCGGGGACTGGGCGAGGTAGGCGGTGCGGCCGAAGTAGCCGACCTCGAACACCTCGGCGCCCGACTCGGAGGCCGTCCCCATCAGCTTCGGCGTGTGCAGCTCGGTGAAGCCCTCCTCGGCCGCCACCTCGCGCATCGCCCGCTCGACGGTCGTCTGGACGTCGAAGACCAGGTGCTGGGAGGGGCGCCGGATGTCGAGGAAGCGCCAGTCGAGGCGCTGGTCGATACCGGTCCTCTCGTCGATCGGCAGCTTCGGCTCGGCCGGTGAGACCACCTCCACCCGGGACGGGACGATCTCCAGCCCACCGAGCTTGACCTGCGGGTTGGCGACGACCTTTCCGGTGATCTTCACGGCGGACTCGACCGTCACGCCCTCGAAGGCGGCCTCGACGGCATCGCCCTCCCCACCGCGGAGGTGGGTGACCTGCACGAGACCGGTGTGGTCCCGGACCAGCACGAACTGGATGCGCCGCTGGAGTCGGAGCGTGTTCACCCACCCGTAGACGGTGACCGTCTCTCCGAGGTGCGCGTGGAGCTCTGCGACAAGGGTGCGCGTCATGGCAGGGGACCCCCTGGGGTGCGGGCGCGTTGGTCGCGCCACGTCGACGGGCGGTAAACGGCCGCCCTGGGCGCGTTCACCGTAGAGGATCAAGCCCGCGGGAGTCGCCCGGATTTCCGCCGTGTCCGGGCGGGCGGACAGCGCCCGGCGGCCCCTTGCGAGGCGCAAGGGGCCGCCGGAACGATTCGGTTGTGACCGGCCCGGCTGTGCCCGGCTCGGCCCGGCTGTGACCGGCTCGGTTGTGCCCGGCCGAATGCCTCGGGGCCGCCGGTGCGGCCGCGGGGCCGTCAGTGCAGCCGCGACTGCCAGTCGGCGGGGACCTTGCCGGCCGGGCCCGGGGTGGGCTGGTCGGCCGGGTGGGCGGTGGGCGGCGCCAGCGGCGGGCCCTCGTAGTACGCGCCGGTCTCCAGGTTCCAGAACCAGTCCTCGCCGGGCTCGAAGCTGACCAGGAACGGGTGGCCGGCCCCGCGGGCGTGCTTCGTCGCGTGCTGGGCCGGGGAGGAGTCGCAGCAGCCGATGTGGCCGCAGGCCGCGCAGCGCCGCAGGTGGAACCACCACCCGCCACCGGCCAGGCACTCCGCGCAGCCCTCGCCGCTGGGCACCGCGGTGGGGTCGATCCCCGGGATCGGCTCGCCGGTCATACCTGCCTCCTCGGCTGGGCGGTCCGTCCCCACCAGCCTGGCCCGGTCGCGGTGGTGCTGCCAGTCCGGCGGGCGGCCGCGGCGGTGCCGCCGGTCCGGCGGGAGGCCGCGGCGGGGGAGGCGGCGGTGCGGGTCGGCCGCCGTCCGGACGACCGCGGGCCGGCTTCGTCCTACGCTGGCTGGAGGGAATCTCGGGGACCCGCCGGCCACCACCCCACGGAGTCGCCATGGCCACCACGAAATGGTTCTTCGAACCCAGCCACACCGGTGCGGAGTTCCGCGCGAGACACATGATGGTCACCTACGTGCGCGGCCAGCTGAAGAACGTGCACGGCTTCCTGGAGGTCGACCCGGACGCTCCGGAGCAGGCCAGGGTCGAGGCGACCATCGACGCGACCCAGGTGTACACCGGTTCGCCCGAGCGGGACGCGCATCTGCGCAGCGCCGACTTCTTCGACGTCGAGCACCATCCGACCTGGAGCTTCGTCGGATCGCAGGTCCACCAGGTGAGCGCGAGCGGCTTCGAGGTCACCGGCCGGCTCACGATCCGCGGCGTGACCCGCCCGGTCACCTTCGACGTGACCTACCTCGGGCAGTGGGACACCCCGTGGTGGGAGGACGGGCGCGACCTGGGCCCCCGGCGGCGCGCCGGATTCACCGCCAGCACCCGGATCAACCGCCAGGACTTCGGCGTGAGCTGGAACGACGTGGTGGACCGGGGCGGCACGGTGGTCGGCAACCTGGTCGACGTCGAGGTCGACGTCGAAGCGGTCCTGGAGAGCGCTCCCGAGGCCGAAGACGCCGCCCCCGGGACCGGAGGTGCCGCCGCCTGACCGGACGCCCGCAACCTTTCGGCCCGCCCACCGCATCACAGTGAGTGCAGGACCACGGGAGGGGGCGGCGCCGCACACGGATCGGTCCGCATTGCGTACGGACCACCCAATTCCCCCGCATTCATTCAGTGCGTACACGACCCGCCCTGCCGGAGCCGGTCCCCCGCCTGTTGCACAGCCGTGACAACCACGCCCGAAAAACCGTTCGGCCGGTGACTTTCACCGGTTAGCATTCCGGAATGGATTCGAACCACCCCCCGATATGGAGTTCCGCCGAGGACGCGGCCGCCCAGCCGCCCCGCAAGGCGCCGCTCCGGCTGGCCCGCTTCGGTGCGACCTTCCTGGGGGTGAGCGTGGTGTCCGGCGTCCTGCTGGCCGGCCTCGCCCTGCCCGTCGCCGGCGGCATCGGGCTGGCGGCCAAGAACACGGCGGAGGGGTTCGAGGACGTCCCCTCCGACTTCAAGACCCCGCCGCTCACCCAGGCCACCCAGATCTTCGACGCCAAGGGCGGGCTGATCGCCAAGGTCTACGAGCGCGACCGCACCGTCATCACCGCCGAGCAGATGTCGCCGTTCATGCGACAGGCCCAGGTCGACATCGAGGACGCCCGCTTCTACGAGCACGGCGCCGTCGACCTCAAGGGCGTGCTGCGCGCCATCAGCAAGAACGCGGAGAGCGGCACCACCTCCCAGGGCGCCTCCACGCTGACCCAGCAGTACGTGAAGAACGTCAACGTGGAACAGGCCGGCGACGACCGGGACGCCGTCCTGGAGGCCCAGCGCAAGACCCTGGGCCGCAAGATCCAAGAGCTCAAGGTCGCCATCAAGCTGGAGGAGGAGGTGCCGAAGGAGCAGATCCTCACCAACTACCTCAACATCACGTACTACGGGAACGGCGCCTACGGCGTGGAGGCCGCCTCCCAGCGCTACTTCAGCAAGAGCAACAAGGACCTGACCGTCGCCGAGGCGGCCACGCTCGCCGGGCTGGTGCAGAACCCGTCCCAGTACGACCCGAAGCTGCACCCGCAGGCCGCGCAGAACCGCCGCGACACCGTCATCGACAAGATGCTGGAGAACAAGCACCTCACCGCCGAGCAGGCGAAGGAGGCGAAGGCCACCCCGCTGGGCCTCAACTTCAAGGCCCCGCAGAACGGTTGCATCACCGCGCAGGCCGGGATGGGCTTCTTCTGCGACTACGTGCGCCACGTGGTCAAGCAGGACCCGGTCTTCGGCAAGAGCGCCGACGAGCGCAAGAAGTTCTGGAACCAGGGCGGCCTGAACATCTACACCACGCTGGACCCGGACAAGCAGGCCGCCGCCCAGAACGCGGTGAGCAGCAACGTGCGGGTCACCGACACCGTGTCCGCCGCCGCCTCCATGGTCGAGCCCGGTACCGGCAAGATCCTGGCGATGGCCCAGACCCGCCCGTACGGCCTGGACACCAACCAGAACCAGACCGTCGTCAACCTCAACGTCGACGCGGCGATGGGCGGCGGCAACGGCTTCCAGCCCGGCTCCACCTTCAAGCCGGTCGTCGCGGCCGCGGCACTGGAGGCCGGCCTGCCGGCGACCCAGGAGTACTCGTCCCCCAACAAGCTCGAGTACCCGACGATGAAGACCTGCGAAGGGACCTGGAAGAACGACGCCCGGCCCAAGACGGTCGTCCCCAACGAGTCCGCGAGCGAGAAGGGCCCGTACCAGCTGAAGATGGCGATGGCCCTCTCGGTCAACACCTACTTCATCCAGATGGAGCAGGAGATCGGCCTCTGCGCGGTCAAGCAGATGGCCAACAAGCTCGGCATCACCACCAAGGCCAGCGGCAAGCCCCTGGAGGAGGTCCCCGCGATGGCCCTGGGCGTCGAGGAGATGAGCCCGCTGACCATGGCCAACGTCTACGCGACCTTCGCCGCCCAGGGCACCCACTGCGCCCCGGTCGCCATCAACCGGATCACCACCGTCGACGGCAAGGACGTCCCCGTCCCGGCCGGCCAGTGCGAGAAGGTGTTCTCCGATTCGACGGCGCGGGCGCTGAACACCGTCCTGAACGGCGTCACCGAGAACAACGGCACCGGCGCGGCGCTCAGCCTGGAGGACAACCGGCAGATCGCCGGGAAGACCGGCACCTCGGACCGCAAGCGGGCCGCCTGGTTCAACGGCTACACCCCGCAGCTCGCCACCGCCGTCTGGATCGGCGGCCCCCAGGGCGGCGTGGAGATGCGCAACATCACCATCAACGGGAAGTACCGCGCCGAGGTCTTCGGCGCCGACGGCCCCGGCCCGATCTGGCGGGACGCCATGAACCAGGCCCTGCGCGGCACCCCCAAGCAGTCCCTGCCGATGGCCGACATCCCCGACCCGGCGCCCAAGACCAACCCGAACAGCACCGGGACCGGGGCCCCCACCGGCCCGGCGCCCGGCGCGGGCCCGGCGACCGCGCCCCAGCCCGACCCGCAGCAGCCCGACCCCCAGCAGCCCTGACCGCGCGATCCCCGCAGCACCTCGCCCCGCCGAGCAGCAGCTCGGCGGGGCGACGTGTTCGGAGCCGGTCCCGATCCCGGAGGCACCCCGTCGGCACCCGTCGGCACCCGCCGGCACCCCGCCGGCATCCCGGCGGCATCCCGTCGGCTCCCCGGGGGAGCGGGGAACCGCCGGAACGGGTCCTGCCAGGTGGGCCGTTACGGGGTGACGATCGGGAACTGCGGGTCGGGGAGGGTCAGCGTGCCGAAGACCCGGTCCGCCGCCTCCTGGGCGTGCTCGCCCTCCAGGAGGACCAGCTTGTCCTCGACCGCCGTGTCGAAGTTGCGCTTGAACCCGGGCCGCTCGGCCAGCTCGTTGAGCGTCCCGCGGGTCAGCCTGATGACGGCGTCCGGGACGCCGACGAGGCGGTCGCCGCCGTCGACGAAGACCAGCACCCCGTTGCGGAGCGTCGTGGTGCACCGGACGCCGGTCTCGACGCCGGTCTCATCGGTGAACACCCAGTCCAGCACGATCGGAACGCGGTACTGCTCGGCGGCCGCCGGCCCGTCCACGCTGCGGGCGAGCGCCGAGAAGTACTGCTCCAGGCTCGTGCTGCGGATCAGGTCGGACGAGGACTGGCTGAGGATCGCCGGCTGCGGACCGGCCACGACCTCCTGGGCGCCGACCAGGTAGGCGTTGCGCCAGGTGCCGTTCTCGGCGCCGTAGCCGAGCTGGGTGAGGACCCTGGCCTGGAGCTCCTTGGCCTGCTGGAGGGCCTCCGCGGAGATCCCGCCGTCCTGCGCCGCCGCGCCGAAGACCACGTGGTTCAGGAGCTCGGCCGCCCAGCGGAAGCCCTCCGGGGTGTCGGTGTCGTACGCCTCCGCCGCCCTGGCCACCACCGCCTCCGCGCCGCCCATCGCCCGCACGTAGGACGCGCCCGCCTGCACCGGCGGCAGCTCCCACAGGTGGGCCGGGTTGGCGTCGTACCAGCCCATGTACCGCTGGTAGACGGCCTTGAGGTTGTGGCTCATCGAACCGTAGTAACCCCGGTCGTACCAGCGGTCGTTCAGGCCCGGCGGGAGGGTCTTCAGCTCCTCGGCGATCTCGATGCCGGTCTGGCCGGCGTTGATCAGCCGCAGCGTCTGGTCGTTGAGGTAGCCGTACATGTCGCGCTGCTCGTTGAGGAATTCGAGGATGCGCGCGTTGCTCGGACTCCCGGTCGACTCGTCCACCTCGGCCCACATCGGCCAGTGGTGCGAGGCGAACAGGACGTCGGTCTCCTTGCCGAAGGTCTGGATCGCCTCGGTGAGGTACTTCGACCACGCGTGCGCGTCCCGGACCTGCGCGCCGCGCAGGCTGAGGATGTTGTGCATGGTGTGGGTGGCGTTCTCGGCGATGCACAGCGCCCTGGCGCCCGGCAGGTAGATGTTCATCTCCGCCGGGGCCTCGGTGCCCGGGGTGAGCTGGAACAGCAGCTGCACGCCGGCCAGCTCGTACTGGTACAGCCCCGGCCGCCAGGGGATGACGTGGGCCTGCTCGTTCCACTGCGCCTTCGGCACCGGCTGGTGCTCGGGCCCGCCGATGTGGACGGTCGGCGGGACGAGGGTCACCTCGCCGGTGGAGATGGTCAGGCCCAGGCCGGCACCGACCTGCCCCGTCGGCCCCTTGTCCAGCTGCGCCGCGTACATGTACTGGGCGCGCCGGGCCATCGCCGGGCCCGCGTAGATGTTCTCGCTGACGGCGTGTTCGAGGAAGCCCTCCGGCGCGACGACGGGGACGCCCGGCTCCAGCGGATCGCCGAGCTCGGCGAACAGGCCGCGCGAACCGCCGAAGTGGTCCACGTGGCAGTGGGTGTAGACGACGCCCTTGACCGGCCGCTGCTCCTTGGTGAGCTCGGTCCTGTCCCGGAACAGCCGGAGCGCGGCCTGCGCGGTCTCGTAGCAGGCGAGCGGGTCGATGACGACCAGGCCCTCGTCGGACTCGATGATCGTCATGTTGGAGAGGTCGTAGCCGCGCACCTGGTAGACCCGGTACGCCGGACAGCTGGTGACGTGGAACAGCCCGGCGACCGCGGTCAGTTCGCCCTGCCGGTGAGGCTCCCGTTGACCGTCGGCATCTCGGCGCGCAGGTCCGGGTCGAGGAACTCGTACGCGGTGAAGTCCCAGACCACCTCGCTCCCGCCCTTGCGGGACATGATGACCGGGACGTCCGGCGGGGCGATCATGAACCGGCTGGCGTCGGCGAAGTCCCGGCCGTCCTTCTCGTCGGCGGCCCGGGACTCCTCCGCGGCCTTCCGGTTCGCCGCGGCGACGGCGGCCGTGGGCTCGATGGGTTCGGTGTACTCGGGCGTTCCAGGCATGGCGAAGCCACCTCCACATCGTCTGTGTGAGCGTCGCAGCGCGACCCGGTCACGCTATGCACGCGCTCAGTCACTCACAAGCGCACCGATCGAGCCACTATCCGGACCAGAACGGCCGGAATCCGGTGCAAAGCCGCATCCGCGCGCACAGGAAGTCGATGCCGCCGACTTCCCGCACCCTCAGAGCGACCAGCGGACGGTGCTGCCGTCCGGCGCCGCGAAGCCCACGAACTGCGTTCGCGGGACCCGAAGCCCGCATTCGGCCGCCACCCGGAGCTGGAACGGCTTGTACTCGGCATCCGCCGCGCGGCCCGGCGGCGGCAGCCACCGGCAGGGCAGCGCCGACAGCGGGCCGCCGAACCCCCGTCGTGCCTCGGCGGAGGCCACGCTGCGGGCCTCCGCCGACATCTCAGCGGGGAACTCCGGTGCGGTCGGGCGGCGGTAGTAGACCGACCGCACGGCCGCGAGGTCCAGCGTGCGCCGTTCGGTGGCCAGCGTGCCGGTCCAGCCGGAGGCCCCGTCGAGGCCGGCCGCCAGGGCCAGCCTCGACGGGAACCACGCCGTGTCCGCCCGGAAGACGGGGGTTCCGCGCCGGTTCAGCTCCTCGATCACGAGGTCGGCGGTGGGATCGAAGGTCCCCGTCAGCACGAGGACGGCATCGGCGATCGGCATCTCAGTCGTTGCTGCTTCCCGGGTCGTCCGGCGCGTCCATCTGCCCGGAGGGCTGCGTCGGGCCGTAGGTCTTGGGCGGGTTGCTGGTCATGTAGACACCGGGCGGGAGGCCCTCGTAGATGCAGGTCTGCGTCTCGTCGTCGTAGCCGATGTCGGCGGGCAGGATCCCCCCGGCCCCGGTGACCGGGACGAGGAAGCGGAAGGCGAACGGCCTCCCGGGCCCGCTCTCGCCGTCCAGCCCGGGCATGGACGTCGCACCGGCGACACCCATCGGCAGCCGGGACTCGGCACGGTCGAAGACCGGGACGCCTCCCGGCCGACTCGGAACGGTGGTGGCCATGTGTACCTCCGCGTCGTCGCACTCATCGAATGGTGGGCGCGCACGACGGATTCCTGCGCATGCTGGACTCCCTGTGGCTCCCATCATCGGGCGAGCACAAATGTAGGGGTAGAACGCGGGTGGCCGGCGAGGATTTCCTGTTCGGTCAAAGGTCGACCCGAACCATGAAAGGTGAATGGTCACCGGGAAACGGAGCGAGGCAGGCCGAGATTTATTCCGTGCATTCACCCTCGCCTTTGCTCTTCACTCAGGTACTCGTCTCGAATGGATTCGATCATTCGGCGCATCTCGTCACCAACCATGGCCGCAGCCGCGAATCCATCGAACTTGCGGATGTACAACTCGACATCCCGCGGATCGGTGACCGCGACCTCGGCGTGCACGGTCTCCACCGTCACCGTGCGGTCGTCCCGGATGACGAAGGAGTGCGTCGGCACATCGGACTGCGGTGCGGACAGCGGCACGATCCGGATGTCGACATGGGGCAGACGAGAGGCGGAGAGGATGCGGTCCAACTGCCCGGCCATCATCGCAGGCGGCACCAGACGCCACCGGAGAACGGGTTCGGTGATGACGAACCGCATTGTCTTCGTGGCGTCGTAGAGGGACTGCTGTCTGACCAGCCTCGCAGCGACTGCCCGTGCGAGCGGTTCCTCACCGAGTCCCTTCCTCCCGAAGACCGCACGCACGTACTCCGGCGACTGCAGGAGTCCCGGAACGAGGGAGGGCTGGAACACGCGGAGAAGCCTGGTGGAGTCGTCCAGCGCTTTGATCTGCTGCTGCTTGCGGTGGTATCCGAGACGCCGGACCAGGCGCCAGGCGGTCGCCTCTGTGGCCTGTGCCCGCGCGGCAGCCATGTACTCGGACTTGACCTCATCGGACACGCCTATAGCGGTGAGAATGCGGTCCACATCCACGACGGTGGGCGACACCTTGCCGGTCTCGATCTTGCTCAGCTTGCTCGGGGACATGACGGCACTGCGGGCCACCGCCTTGGCCTCCTTTCCGGAGGCCTGTCGCAGTTCCCGCAGCGCCGGTCCAAGCCGCGTTCTGTTCACTCGCTGTGCTCGGCCCACCATTCGGAGAACGGAATCGCTTGAGCCATCACGGTGTCGCGGCACGCCCTGAGTTCCGCGGCCCGGCCGCCAGTGAGGAATTCGACGCCGAGGTACTTGCCCCCGTCGTAGCTCATCGAGACCGCAGTCTCGTCGTCGAAGAGCCAGAAGTCCGGTGCTTCGGGAACGGGGTTCTCCCGGTCGGTGACGTCCAGGATGAAGAACTCCTCACCAGCCGTCATATTGCGGTGGTATCCCCATGCGAGCTCGAAGCGAAGGTAGTCCGTGAGCGGCCGCGAGAGGATGTGCACCCGGTACATGCGCTTGCCCGCCCGCGTGGCATCGGCCACTGTTCTGACCCATCCCGCGTTCTTGTAATCATCCGGCTGTTCCTCACCGGCGAGAAAGGCTCGGTAGGCGTCGACTCCACCGGACTGGCTGTAGTCGTCGAGCGTTTCGAGTCGAAAAGCCTCGCGCTCGAACGCCGAGAACCAATCCCCGAGAGTCCTAGATGAGGTTGTCACGGACGGCCTTTCGAATGAGTTCGACGGGAACCTCCACCAACATCTCGTGCGCCGGGATCTGGAGGCTGTGTTCGGTCACGAGCTCGCCCTGGACGGCGAGGGTGCCCCGGTCCGTCAGGTACAGCGTCGGGCACTCGCCCTCGTCGCAGGAACCTACAAGCCGTGTCAGCTCCACAGTTGCCTCCTTGCTCGCCGGGTCTCCGAACGATGCTCCCGGAGCTGATCCGGCAGCGGCAAGGGTCTCCCGTTGCCGGTACTGGAAACCGGGCTGATCTCGAACATATGCACCATCACGTGCTTCGACCGGTGGCTCCTTGCGGGTAGCGAGGAGCCACCGGGGGAGACGCTTCGGCGGGGGGAGGAGGGAAGGGCCAACTGACCCCCCCGG
>NZ_JBHXTL010000206.1:0-1378 GCF_042677365.1 Kitasatospora sp. NPDC127116 | reverse complement strand
GCCCTGCACGGCTGGGTCTACGACATCCCCACCGGCCGCGTCGAGGTCCTCACCGCCGGCGGCCCCGCGCGCGCCGCCGGCGCGGGCGCCCCCCCCCGCCCCCCCCGCCGGCCCCCCCCGCCCCCCACCCCCCCCCCCGAGTTGGTGGGCGGGGGTTGTCAGCGCGCCTTGGGGAAGGCGGCTCGTAGGGCGGGGGTGCGGGTGAGGACGGCGACGGCGACCAGGGCGAGGGCGGAGAGGCCCTGGAGGACCGCGTACCAGACCGGGCAGAGGCCGGGGATCGCGTCGACCGCGATGATGGCGATCGGCATGACGGTGGAGAGCGTGCGGACCCGGTCGAAGGCCTTGAAGGAGCCGCCGGCGGCGCGGGTGGCCAGCCGGTGGAGGAACGGGGCGATGGCGAGGAAGATCACCGCGCGGATCCACATGAACGGGGTCGTCGGGTGGCCGGTGGCCGCCATCACGGCCACTGTGCCGAGGACGACGGCGCCGGCGGCGCCGAAGAGCACGATGCACTTCTTCACCGTGGTGAAGGTGTCCTGGTCGGTCGTGGTCGCCATGGTTCTTTCCCCTCCGTGTCGTTGTGGGAACGACGCTACGGAGCGGACGGGCGGCCGGGTATGGGTCCAGCCCCACAACGGGGTGGGGCTGGACCCACCCCCTCCAACCTGCGGATCCACAGCGGAAATTGAGCGGCGGGAGCCCACGTGCCATGGCTATGGTGGCCCGATGGCAGAGGTCAAGCAGGTCCAGGTCACCTTCGACTGCGCGGACCCCGAGCGCATGCAGGACGTCGAGGGCAACGAGTTCTGCCTCGACTGAGCGTTCCTGCCGGGATCCGGCAAGCAACCCGGCCGGGATCTTGCGGGATTCGGTCGGCGCAGGGCCATGGGTGGCGTGGCTAGTGTGCTCGGGAGTGGACGTGAACGAACGTCCGTGACCTGGGGGGTGGGGGAATGACTCCACTGGGCTTGAGCGTGGCCACCTGGTGGTGGATCGTCGCACTGACGACGGTGCTGTTCTGGGCGCTGGCGGTACCGCCGCAGCCGACGCGGACGTACCGGATCATGGTGTCCCTGGCGCCGCTGGCCGGAGCGCTCTTCCTGGTCGGCCGCTACCACACGAACGGGATGAACCCGGCCGGTGCGCTGTCCATGTACTCGCTGGCGATGCTGTCGATGGCCCTCGGCACGGCCGGGCACCTCGGGAAGCTCGCGCGCCGGCAGCTCGCGGCCGACAAGGCCGGCGACACGGACGAAGTGCCGCTCACCTGGGGCTTCATGGTGCAGCTCTTCCTGTGCCTGACCGCGGGCATGGTGGTGTACTTCGTGATCCAGCCGTAGGCACCGTCCGCATCGGCCGGTGGCCCCTCGCGAGG
>NZ_JBHXTL010000205.1:591-12207 GCF_042677365.1 Kitasatospora sp. NPDC127116 | reverse complement strand
CCGTCGGCCCCGTCGTCAGCCGACCCTGATCGGGCCGCGGGGGCGCAGGCCCCGGCAGGCGTCGTTGTAGTGGTCCAGCAGCAGCTGGGCCTCGGCGTTCGCCTGTGCGAAGCGGACCCGCGGTTCCACGTCGGTGACCAGCACGTCGTGCATGGCGGTGGTCAGGATGTCCTGGATCCCGGCGAACTCCCCGAGCAGCGCGCCCCGGGCGGCCGGCGAACCGGAGTTGGCGGCGAGCTGGTCCAGCGCCGTGCGGAAGTGCGGGTTGCGCTCGAACCAGCCCTCCTGCTCCAGCAGGTCGATCGCACCGCCGGTGACCGGGATGAAGCCGGTCTCCCGGTGCCGCTCGGCGGCGGTGCGCGGAGTGTTCAGGTACTGCATGAAGGCCAGGGCGCCGTCCTCGGTCTCCCGGTCCAGGCCGGCGGCCAGCCAGAGCGCGTCGCCGCCGATCACGTTGCCCGCGTAGGGCACCCGGTCGTTGTACGGCATCCGGCAGGCCCGGACGACGAAGCCGCCGTCCAGGCCGGCCTGGGCCATCCGGGCCGCCTCGACCGAGGTGGTGAGCACGAAGGCGACCTCCTGTCCGGCGAAGGCGCGGAAGTTGCCGTCCCAGTCGACCTCGGTGTTCACCCGGCTCGGGTGGTAGCGGTACAGGCCCGCCCGGTGCAGCCCCCGCCACCACTCGACGTAGGCGAGCATCGCGTCCGAGTCGAGGTACAGCGTCTCCGCGCGACCGGAGCGGCCGTTGTCGTGGTCGGCCAGCAGCGCCCCCTGCTGGGCCACCGACTGCTGGAACCACCAGCCGTGGTTGGGCCAGGTGATCGCGTGGGCCGGCCCGTCGGGGAGCGCGGCGACGGCCCGGCAGGCGGCCTCGATCCCGGCCCAGGTCTGCGGGACCTCGGTGATCCCGGCCCGCTCCAGCAGGGTGGTGTTGGCGTAGAGCAGCGTGGTCGAGGTGAGCGGCGGCATGGCCGCCACGGCGCCGTCGTGGGTGTAGTAGTGCCGCGCGGCGGGCGCCACGTCGCCGAGCACGACCGGCTCGCCGAGGATCTCGGTGCGGCCCGCGATCGCCCGCTCGACCGAGGTGAACAGCGGCGACCCGTCGGGCCGTCGGGCGTCGAGGGCGTCCCGGGTCGACGTGTAGAAGTACTGCGCGATGGTCGGCGCGCCGCCCTGCTGGACGGCGTCGTGGACCGTCTGCGGCACCGACAGCCAGTCGGCGCCGCTGACCCTGATCCGGTACTCGGGGTGGTTGGCCGTGAACTTCTCCGCCAACTCCCTGGTCCGGTCGAGAAAGTACGGCATGAACGGGTAGAGCGGCACCACGATGTCGATGTCGATTCGCTTGCTCATTCCGGAGTCCCTCCTGCGCAGGCCTGGCAAATCCAGATGCTCATGCTCCGGGGGCGGCGGACCGCGGGCATCTCCGCTCGTGCTGAGTCCGGGCCGTGCGGGCGGCGCGGGCCGCCCGGGTCCGCAAGCGGCGCACGTCGGGAGAAGCCACCGCCGCTCCCGGGCTGTCAGTCTCGATCCGTCCGGTGAACTGGCAGCAAGGAGAGGCGTCTGATGGCCGAAGCCCGGGAAACCACCGCCGGAAGTGCGCGCGGAACTCGCCCGCTGACCGGGGCGGAGTACATCGAGAGCCTGCGCGACGACCGGGAGATCTACCTCTACGGCGATCGGGTCAAGGACGTCACCGCCCACCCGGCGTTCCACAATCCGGTCCGGATGACCGCACGGCTCTACGACGCCCTGCACGACCCCCGGCACCGGCCCGTGCTGACCGCGCCGGTCGACAGCGGCGGTGAGGGCTACACCCACCGCTTCTTCACCACCCCGCGCAGCGCGGAGGACCTGGTCGGCGACCAGCAGGCGATCGCCGCCTGGGCGCGGATGAGCTACGGCTGGATGGGCCGCAGCCCCGACTACAAGGCCTCCTTCCTCGGCACCCTGGGCGCCAACGCGGACTTCTACGAGCCGTTCGCGGACAACGCCCGGCGCTGGTACGCCGAGTCGCAGGAGAAGGTGCTGTACTGGAACCACGCGATCGTGCACCCGCCGGTCGACCGGTCCCTGCCGCCGGACCAGGTGAAGGACGTCTTCATCCACGCCGAGCGGGAGACCGACGCCGGCCTGGTGGTGTCCGGCGCGAAGGTGGTCGCCACCGGCTCCGCGCTGACGCACTACAACTTCATCGCGCACTACGGCCTGCCGATCAAGGACCGCACCTTCGCGCTGGTGGCCACCGTGCCGATGAACGCGCCGGGGATGAAGCTGATCTGCCGCCCGTCCTACACCGCGACGGCCGCGGCGATGGGCAGCCCGTTCGACCACCCGCTCTCCTCCCGGCTGGACGAGAACGACACCATCCTGGTGCTCGACAAGGTGCTCATCCCGTGGGAGAACGTCTTCGTCTACGGGCAGCCGGAGAAGATCCGGATGTTCACCGGCCAGTCCGGCTTCATCGAGCGGTTCACCTTCCACGGCTGCACCCGGCTCGCGGTGAAGCTGGAGTTCATCGCCGGCCTGCTGGCCAAGGCCCTGGACATCACCGGCACCGGGGACTTCCGCGGGGTGCAGAGCCGGCTCGGCGAGGTGCTGGCCTGGCGCAACCTGTTCTGGGGGCTGTCCGACGCGGCCGCCCGCAACCCGGTCGCCTGGCGCAACGGCGCGGTGCTGCCCAACTCCCAGTACGGCCTGGCCTACCGGTGGTTCATGCAGACGGGCTATCCGCGGATCAGGGAGATCGTCCTCCAGGACGTGGCCAGCGGGCTGATCTACGTCAACTCCAGTGCCAAGGACTTCGACAATCCGGAGATCCGGCCCTACCTGGACCGGTTCCTGCGCGGCTCCGGCGGCGTGGACGCGGTCGAGCGGGTCAAGGTGATGAAACTGCTCTGGGACGCCGTCGGCAGCGAGTTCGGCGGCCGCCACGAGCTCTACGAGCGCAACTACGCGGGCAGTCACGAGAACACCCGGATCGAACTGCTCTTCGCCCAGCTCGCCAACGGCCAGCTGGACTCCTACAAGGGCCTGGTCGACGAGTGCCTGGCGGAGTACGACCTGAACGGATGGACGGTACCCGATCTGTCCTCCTTCGCCGACCTGAGCGACTCCGTCCACGGGCTGCTCGACAGCTGATCCGGGCACCGACAACCAATCGACGATGATCGGAGGGCATGGTGGCTTCCCCTTCCCTTCAGGGGCATTTCACGCAACAGGCGCTCAGGACACCGGACGCGATCGCCGTGTCGTCCGGCGAAGTACGGCTCAGCTACCGCGAGTTGGACGAGCGGGCGAACCGGCTGGCGCACCGGCTGGGCGAACTCGGCGTGCGCGCCGAGTCGCCGGTCGCGGTGCTGATGGAGCGGTCGGCGGACCTGGTGGTGGCGATCCTGGCCGTGCTCAAGGCCGGCGGGTGCTACCTCCCGCTGCACAGCTCCTACCCGCTGCCGCGCAAGCAGTGGATCGTGGACCACTGCGCGGCGCCGGTGCTGCTGACCGACGAGGCGATGAGCCGGCAGGGCCTGCCGGAAGGCGCCGAGGTGGTCGTCGTCGAGGGCGAGAAGGGCCTCGCGGGCTACCCCGCGACGGACCCGGCCGTCCCCACCGGCCCGGACGCCCTCGCCTACGTGATCCACACCTCGGGCTCCACCGGGGTGCCGAAGGGCGTCGCGATCGCCCACCGGGACGCGCTCGGCCTGGCCCTGGACTCGATCTGGGCGGACGGCCGGCACGAGCGGGTGCTGATGGTGGCGCCGTACGCCTTCAACGTCTCCACGTACGAGTTCTGGGTGCCGCTGCTGCACGGCGGGCGGATCGTGGTGGCCCCGCCGGGCGACCTCGACGTGCACGCCCTGCGCCGGCTGATCGCCGAGGAGCGGATCACCGGCATCCATCTGACCGCCGGACTGTTCCGGGTGCTGGCCGAGGAGGACCCGGGCTGCCTCGCCGGTGTGCGCGAGGTGCTCACCGGCGGCGACGTCATCGCCCCCTCGGCCGTCCAGCGGGTGCTGGAGCACAACCCCGCCCTGGTGGTGCGGGCGATGTACGGCGCCACCGAGGCGACGCTGTTCAGCACCAGCGCGCCGATGACCGCCCCCTACCTCGCCACGGGCCCGGTGGGCGTCGGCCGGCCGATGGACGGCGTCCGGCTGCACGTCCTGGACGCCGGGCTGCGGCCCGTGCCGGTCGGCGGGGTGGGCGAGCTCCACATCGCCGGACGCGGCCTGGCCCGCGGCTACTTCAACCGGCCCGATCTGACGGCCGAGCGCTTCGTGGCCAACCCCTTCGACGCGCCGGGCGAACGGATGTACCGCACCGGGGACCTGGTCCGGGTCGACCGGGACGGCCTGCTGGAGTACCTCGGCCGGGCCAACGACCAGCTCAAGGTGATGGGCTTCCGGGTGGAGCCCGCCGAGGTGGAGGCGGCACTGGCGCGCCATCCCGGCCTGGCCCATGTCGCCGTCGTGGCACGGGAGTCGGAGTCCGGGGAGAAGCGCCTGGTGGCGTACTACGTCCCGGAGTCCGACGGGATCGAGGCGGGTGCGCTGCGGGCGCACGCGGTGGAGCAGCTGCCGGCGTACATGGTGCCGACGGCCTTCGTGAGCGTGCCGGCCCTCCCGCTGACCCCCAACGGCAAGCTGGACCGGCGGGCGCTGCCCGAGCCGGTGACCGGCTCGACCCGCCGGGCGCCGGCGACCGAGCGGCAGCGGCAGCTGTGCGCCCTGTTCGCCGAGGTGCTGGAGGTGCCGGAGATCGGGGTCGACGACAGCTTCTTCGAGCTCGGCGGCCAGTCCCTGGCCGCGATGCGGCTGGTCAGCCGGATCCGGGCCGAGCTGAAGATCCCGCTCACCGTCACCCAGTTCTTCGACGTTCCCTCGGTGGCGGCCCTGGAGGGCCTGCTGGACCGGCCGGAAGGAGAGCGGGAATGAGCAGCCCCTTCGACGCCGACGACGGCGAGTTCACGGTCCTGGTCAACGCGCGCGGCCAGTTCTCGCTCTGGCCGGCCGACGCCTCGGTACCGGCGGGCTGGACGCCCGAGCACGGGCCGTCCGACCGGACCGCCGCCCTCGCCTACGTGAACGAGCACTGGACGGATCTGGGGCCGAACGGCCTCACCGGGCGCCCCCCTGGGCAGCCCGACGACTGACGAGGAGTCCGGAACATGAGCCTCGACGCGGGTCAGGAGACCTTCGGCGGCATGCTCGTCGACCACATCACCTGCTACGTCGCCGACTTGGCGGTCACCACCGAGTGGCTGGTCCGCGGGTACGGCCTGGAAGTGTACGCGAGCTCGCCCCCGCAGGCGCGGGAGCTGAGCTCGGTGGCGCTGGGCGCCAACGGGATCCGGCTGCTGCTCAGCCGGCCGGTGGTGGGCGACCACCCGGGAGCGGCCTACGTCGAGAAGCACGGCGACGGGGTGGCCGACATCGCGCTGCGCGTCCCGGACGCCCGGGCGGCCTTCGCCACGGCGGTGCGCCGCGGCGCCCGGCCGGTGTCGGCGCCGGTCGCGCACGGCGACGTGGTCACCGCCACGATCATGGGCGTCGGCGACATCGCCCACACCTTCGTCGAGCGCCCGGCGGGCGGCGACGAGCGGCTGCTGCCCGGGCTGACGCCGGCCGACGCCGGCCCGGCCGGGCCGGACTGCGGCCTGCGGGAGGTCGACCACTTCGCGATCTGCGTCGAGCCGGGGCAGATGGACACGACGGTGGCCTTCTACCGCGAGGTCCTCGACTTCGAACCGATCTTCACGGAGCGGATCGAGGTCAACGGCCAGGTGATGATCACCAACGTGGTGCAGGGCGGCACGGTCACCTTCACCCTGATCACCCCCGACCCGTCCGAGGTCTCCGGCCACCTGGACTCCTTCCTGAAGGACCACGGCGGTCCGGGCGTGCAGCACATCGCCTTCACCACGGACGACATCGTGCGCTCGGTCGACGCGATCGCCGCCCGGGGCGTGGAGTTCCTGGGCACCCCCCCGGCGTACTACCGGCTGCTGCCGGACCGGCTCACCCCGCTGCGGCACTCGGTGGCGGAGCTGGAGCGGCTGAACCTGCTGATCGACCAGGACCACGACGGGCAGCTGTTCCAGATCTTCGCCAAGTCCGTGCACCCCCGCAACACCCTCTTCCTGGAGGTCATCGAGCGGATGGGCGCCCGCTCCTTCGGCAGCGGCAACATCAAGGCGCTCTACCAGGCCATCGAGCACCAGCAGGGCAGGGGTACCGGCGATGACGCGTGACACGATCCCCGACGAGCGCTTCCGGACCGCGGTCGAGCGGCTGCGGGTGCCGGGCATGGGAACGGAGGTGGTGGCGCCGCTGCTCTCCCAGCTGATCCACCTGGTCCGGCCCCACCGGGTGCTGGAGGTCGGCATGGGCTACACCACCCCGTTCCTGGCGAAGGCCCTGGCCGAGGCCGAGGAACTCGCCGGGGCCGAGGCCGCCGCACTGGTCCGCAAGACCCTGCCGTACCTCGCGGACGACCGGGAGCTGGACGAGGCGTGGATCGACAGCGAGCCGGCGCTGCTGCTGCCGGGCGGCTACCGCGAGCCGTACCGGCCGCGGTTCGTGGCGGTCGACGACCTCTCGGACGCCGGCTCCTCGGCCCCGCTGGTGACGGAGGTGCTGGGCGAGCTCGGCCTCGCCGAGCGCGTCACCGTCGTCAACTCCGACATGCGCGGCGCCGTCGGACGCCTCCCCGAGGAGTTCCGGCCGATCGACTTCGCCTGGGTCGACGCCTGGGACTGCCTCTACTTCTTCGAGAACTTCTGGGAGTTGATCGATCCGGACGGCGGGATCGTGGTCATGCACTACCTGATGACCTACCCCGAGGGCGAGGCGATCCTGGAGTACATCGCCGACACCCAGCGGATGGCCCCCGGCGAGTTCGAGATGCTCAACCTGCTGGAGAGCCGCAAGCTGCGGCAGAACAGCATGACCGTGCTGCGCCGCACCGGCGGCAGCCGGCCCCGGCAGTACTCCGACACCGGTCAGCGCCCCCGCCTCGGCGGCCGGGTGCGTTCCGACGCCGCCGCGCTGGCCAGGTCGTTGGAGGCCCCGGGCACGGTCTGAAACCGGCCCGGACCGCGCGCGCAATCTGGAAGATGGCGGCCTCCGGCCGCCTGGCTAGATTGATTCACATCCACTGCGAGCCTTGCGAACAGAGGGGAACCACCGGCATGAGCACACTCTCCGAGGACCCGAACAGCGTCAAGTTCGTCTACTGGGACAACCTCACCTACGCGCCGTCGGGATCGCGTTCGCCGGAGGAGTGGGACCCGGTGCTCGGGGCCCGCCTCTACGAGACCTACCTCGACCACTGCGTCGAGGCCGAGCGCCTCGGCTACGCCGGCCTCAGCCTGCCGGAGCACTTCGGCCCGTCGTCGATCTCCCCGCACCCGAACGTCATGCTGGCCGCGATCGCCGCGCGGACGACCCGGGCCCGGCTGGTCTCCGGGGTGAACCTGGCCCTGCTGCACCACCCCCTGCACCTCGCCGAGCAGTTCAACATGATCGACGTGCTCTCCGGCGGCCGGCTGGAGATCGGCCTCGGCCGGCGCGGCGACCGGGCGGCCTTCGAGCACAACGCCGACCTCATCGACGGCGCCGTCAACCGGATCGACCACCCGGTGGCGAAGGACGACCTGACCCCCGCGTACACCGCCTTCCTCCAGGACGCCGAGGTCGCGAAGGTCACCGTCTGGCCGCGGCCGGTCCAGCCGAGCGTGCCGCTGTGGGTGGCGGCGGAGACGGACGAGTCCCTCGCCATGGCGGCCCGCCGCGGCTGGAACGTCTTCACCGGGCTGAACCTCGACCCGGCGGCCGGCGGCATGTCGAAGATCAGCGTGGAGGAGATGGTCGCCCGCCTGCACCGCTACCTGGAGGTCGGCAAGGAGCACGGGCACGAGCTCTCCATGGCGAACGTCGCGGCGAGCTGCTTCACCGTGGTCGCCGACACCGACCGCGAGGCCGCGGAGCTCGTCCGCGACGGCTTCGTCTCGCACATCGAGACCGCCGGCGGGGTGCTGGCGCGGATGGCCGGTGCCGACCCCGCCGACAGCCCGCTGTCCTCGCTGGCGAAGGAGGGCGACACCGGCGTGCAGGGCGTGTTCGAGGCCCCCGCGGAGTCCTACCTCCGCAACCCCTTCGCCCTGGTCGGATCGGTCGAGACGGTCCGGGCCAAGCTGGAGGCGCTGACGTCCGCCGGCTTCCGTCGCTTCGTGCTGCTCTGCGGCGGTGTCGGCACCACGCACGAGGTCGCCTGGCAGTCGGCCAGGGCCATGGCCGAGGACGTCGCCCCCGAACTGTTCGCGGCCACGTCCGGCTCCGGCGCGGTGGCCGGCTAGCCGGACCTCCCCGCCCGGGGGCCGCGCCGCCGGGGCGGGGCGCGGCCCCCGGGCCCGCCCAGGCCCCCCGGGACCCGACCGCCGGCGCCGCGCGCGCCCGGCCCGTGGAAGGACGAACGAGTATGACCGACAGGACCGTTGATCCGACCGGGCCGGTGGTGATCAGGCCCGGGGACCCGCGGTACGAGAACCTCGTCCAGGGATACAACCACCGCTTCGTCGGACAGCCCGACCAGGTGCACGTGGTGACCGGCACCGAGGAGGTGGTGGCGGCCGTCGACGAGGCGGTGGCGACCGGCCGGCGGATCGCGGTCCGCAGCGGCGGGCACTGCTTCGAGGACTTCACCGCCTCCCCCGACGTCCGGGTCCTGGTGGACGTGTCCCAGCTGAACGGCATCTCCTACGACCCCGACCGGCGCGCGATCGAGGTCGGCTCCGGCGCCCTGCTCGGGGACGTCTACCGGACCCTCTTCAAGCGCTGGGGCGTGACGGTCCCGGCCGGCACCTGCCTGGACGTCGGCGTCGGCGGCCACTTCACGGCCGGCGGCTACGGCCACCTCTCGCGCCGCGACGGCCTGGTCGTCGACCACCTCCACGCCGTCGAGGTGGTGGTCGTCGACGAGTCCGGCCGGGCCCGCGCCGTGGTGGCGAGCGCCGACCCCGAGGACCCGCACCACGACCTCTGGTGGGCCCACACCGGCGGTGGCGGCGGCAACTTCGGCGTGGTGACCAGGTTCTGGCTGCGCACCCCGGGGGCCGACTCGGCCGACCCGGCCCTGCTGCTCCCCCGGGCTCCGGCCCGGGTCTGGAAGCGGACGGTCATGTGGCCCTGGGAGGGCATGACCGAGGAGGCCCTCGCCACCCTGCTGCGCAACTACTGCACCTGGTACGAGGAGCACGACGACGCCGACGCGCCGGCGGCCGGCCTGTGGAGCAACCTGATCGTCACCCACCGGAACTCCGGGGCCTTCGGGATGGTCGTGGTGATCGACCACGAGGGGCCGGACGCCGAGAAGGTGCTGGCCGAGCACTTCGACGCGGTCAGCGCCGGGGTCGGGGTGGAACCGTCGGTGCACGTCACCGAGGTCGTGCCCTGGCTGAGCTCCTGGCTGCCCTCGTACAGCTTCCCGAACGACCCCAAGGGGCGCTACAAGGACAAGGCCGCCTACCTGCGCAAGGGTTTCACCGACCACCAGCTCGGGGTGGTCTGGCGCTACCTGAGCGATCCGGAGCACATCAACCCGATGTCGTGCCTGGTGGTCGCCGGCTTCGGCGGCAGGGTCAACACCGTCGCCCCCGACGCCACCGCCACGGCCCAGCGGGACTCGATCCTCAAGGTCCTCTACAGCGGCGGCTTCTGGCTGTCCGCGGACCAGGACGAGGCCTGCATCTCCTGGGTCCGGGAGTTCTACCGCGAGGTCCACGCCGGGACCGGCGGCGTCCCCGTCCCCGACGGGTTCACCGACGGCGCCTACATCGGCTACCCCGACCGCGACCTGGCCGACCCCGCCCTCAACACCTCGGGGGTGCCCTGGTCGGTGCTCTACTACGGCGGCAACTACCCGCGCCTGCAGCGGGTCAAGCGGGCGTACGACCCCCGGAACGTGTTCCGCCACGCACTCTCGATCGAACCAACCGACGCACAGCCGGACTTGCTGGAGGTTCAGGATGCTTGAGAACAAGGTCGTCGTGGTCTCGGGGGTCGGCCCCGGCCTGGGCCGGGCCATCGCCCTGCGCGCCGCGCAGTCGGGGGCGGACGTGGTGCTCGCCGCCCGGACCGCCTCCCGGCTCGCCGAGATCGCCGCGGAGGTCGAGCGCACCGGGCGCCGGGCACTGGCCGTACCGACCGACATCACCGACGACGAGTCGGCCGCCGCCCTGGTCAAGACCGCGACGGAGGCCTTCGGCCGGATCGACGCCCTGGTCAACAACGCCTTCGCGGTGCCCCCGCTGGTCGACCTCGGCGAGGTCGAATTCGCGGACGTGCGCGCCGGGTTCGAGACCAACGTCTACGCCGCGCTGCGGCTCACCCGGCTGTTCGCCCCCGCCCTGGCCGAGAACCGGGGCTCGGTCGTCATGATCAACTCCGCGGTGATCCGGCACTCCAAGCGGCTGTTCGGCGCCTACAAGATGAGCAAGGCCGCCCTGCTGTCGCTGGCCCAGAGCCTGGCCACCGAGCTCGGCCCGCAGGGCATCCGGGTGAACACCGTCGCCCCCGGCTACATCTGGGCGGACGCCCTGCGCGAGGGCTTCGGCCACTGGGCCGCGCAGCGCGGCGTCACCGTGCAGGACATCTACGACGAGATCGCGGCCACCCTCGACCTCGGCCGGCTCCCCGAGCCCGACGAGATCGCCGACGCCGTGCTGTTCCTGATGTCCCCGCTCTCCCGCGCCGTCACCGGCCACTGCCTGGACGCCAACGCCGGCGAGTACCACCACTGAACCACCCGGACCCAACGGAAGTCGAGGATCAGCGGTGACACGGAACACGAAGCCGTCCGGGGCCCTGGCCGCCGGACCGGAACGCACGAGACCCGGCACCGGAGCGGGCGCGACCGCACCGAGCTGGTGGCAGAGCCCATGGGTGACGGCCCTGGCCGTCCTCGTGGTCTTCAATCTGGTGTACGCCTTCCCCCGGTACCTGAGCGGCGGCCCGGGCCAGGCCAGGATCCCCCTGGACCCGTCCTTCCCGGCGCACTACGCCGTCCTGGTGGGGCACGTCGTCTTCGGCAACATCTCGATGGTGACGGTCTTCCTCCAGGTCCTGCCCTGGATACGCCGCAACCACCCGGCGGTGCACCGGATCAGCGGCCGGGTGTACATCTTCGCCGGGGCCCTGCCCGGCGGCCTGCTGGCCCTGGTGCTGCTGCCCTACTCCACCGCCCCGAGCGGAAAGATCGGCCTGGCCATGATGGGCGGGCTCTGGCTGCTCACCACCGTGCTCGGGCTGCGGGCCGCCCTGCAGCGCCGGTTCGTCGACCACCGGCGCTGGATGGTCTACAGCTTCGCGATGGCCCTCGGCACGAGTTGGGGCCGGGTCGTGGTGGAGCTGATGGGGTACATCCCCGGCTTCAAGCTCGACCTCCCGGTACTCCTGGAGGTGGCCAACTGGGCCGGCTGGGTGGTCAATCTGCTGGTCGCCCACTGGTGGCTGGAGCGGACCGGACCCCGGGCCGCCCAGCTGGTGCGCTGACGGTTCCTCCCCGCGCGGGCGGGGCGTGGGTATACCCGGCGCGCGCCCGGGGTATGAGTGGATAAAC
>NZ_JBHXTL010000205.1:0-581 GCF_042677365.1 Kitasatospora sp. NPDC127116 | reverse complement strand
GGGCTGGCGCGGACCGCACCCCGGGCCGCCCTGCTGGTGCGCTGCCGTTTCCCCCCCGGGCGGCCGGCCGTGGATCTCCACGGCCGGCCGCGCGCTTTCGTGTCGAAAACGGGCCGTCGGCTCCGACGTCCCCTGTGAGGACCCCTGGAGAAAGCCGGGGGCCGTGGCCCAAGGAGTGAGAATCATGAAGTACCTGCTCGTGATGCACATGGACCCGGTGCTCTGGGAGGGCCTGTCCGTCGCCGAGCAGCAGGCCGTCTACGCCGGCCACGGCGACTTCATGAAGCTCATCAAGGAGTCCGGCGAGCTGGTCACCACGCAGTCGCTGGCGCTGCCCGAGCGGAGCACCACCGTACGGGTCCGCGGCGGCGGCCCGGTGCACAGCGACGGCCCGTACCTGGACACCAAGGAGTTCGTCTGCGGCTTCTACCTGGTCGACGTCGAGACCAGGGAGCGCGCGATCGAGCTCGCCGGGCTGATCCCGGACGCCCGCCACACCGGCGTGGAGGTCCGCCAGGTGATGTTCGAACAGGGACTTGAGATGTGAGCCGGGGCCCGGCTCCGCCCGCGGGGGCCGGAGC
>NZ_JBHXTL010000204.1:0-12225 GCF_042677365.1 Kitasatospora sp. NPDC127116 | reverse complement strand
GGCGGCGTCCGAGGGCGCACCGCTCGGCGCAGGGACCGGCGCGGCGCCGACGCCGGGGGCACCCGCCGCACCGCGCGGCGCGAGCAGCACCTGGATCCGCCCGCTCGCCACCCACTGCGCCAGCCGGGGCCCGTCCGCGGTACCGACCGCCACGTCGATCACCTGGCTGCCGTCGGTGTCCACCCTGCCGACGGTGATCACCGTGGCCGACAGCGAGTCGGCCCGGCCGTTGTCGGGGGTGAAGACGACGACCAGCTGCACACCGGGCTGGAGCCGGCTGGCGGGCAGCTGGGTGCGCTTGGCCGACACCCCGACCACGATCTGCCCGGGCTGCACCGACAGGCCCTGCGCGAGGTCGGAGCCGGTGAGCATCGCACCGCGCTTGAGGTCGGTCGCGGCCCGCATGCCGACCGCCTTCGCGCGGTCCTGGGCCGACACCGGGCGCAGCGCCGGGTCCCCCGCGATCCGGGCGACCACCAGGTCGTCCTCGGTGATCACCTGCCCCCACGGCACGTCCCGGGCCAGCGCCAGCACCGCGACCCGCTGGCCGGTGCTGTTGTAGAGCACGGCCCCGCCCAGCCCGCCGGCCGCGATCAGCGCGACCGCCATCGCCAGCACCGCCGGGCGCCGCCGGCGCGCCCCCATGGTCCGCCCGGGCGCGTGCGGCGCCGCCCGGCCCCGGCCCTTGCCCGGACCTGTCTGCTCCGGCTGCTCCGGGAGCGCCACGGACGCCGCCGCGCCCGCGGAGGTGCCGGATCCCGGCGTCGCGAACGTACGGTTCTCCACCGGGTTCCGCCCTTCCCTCGTTCGTCTCTGGCTCGTCCGGCTGGTCGTTGTGCGAATCGCCGTACCGGCACGGTCACTTGTGTGCGGTCACTTGCGGGCGATCACCTGCGGGTGATCACCGGAGCTCGGTCACCGGACCGCGCTCAGTTGAGCACCTGCATCTCGGCGACCCTGAGCTCGAAGGGCTTGCTGCTCTGGTTGATGCCCGGGATCGTGAACTTCCGCGGGTTCGGCCCTCCGGTGACCACCACGGCGGCCTCCCAGTGCATCGTCACCGTGGCGCTGAAAACGCTGTTCTTCTCACCGGCCGAGCTGGTCCTGAACTCGTAGCCGCAGTCCGGGGACTTCGCGTCGCCGTACTTGGGGTCGTACGGCGTTCCGGTCGTGGTGCAGGAGGTCTGGAGGTGCGCGCCGAAGCTCCAGTCCGCCTTCAGCAGCCGGGGCGTGACGGTGACCGAGATGCCCCCGACCGACGCGCTGCCCGGTGCGGGCAGCGCGGCGTCGTCCGCCCAGAGCCAGACCGGGGCGTTGACCACCGCCGTGGTCTGCGGAGCGGCCCGGCCCACCGGCGGCCGGAAGCGGACCTGGTCGTAGGCCCGCTGGATGGCCATGGCCTCCGCGTTGACGTTCTGCCCGCCCGGCGCGGTGGCCTCGAAGACGATCTCGGCGCCGCCCTGGCCGCCGTCGGTCTGCGGACAGACCTTGGTGTAGAGGGAGCCGTCCTTCGGGTCGTGGCCGTCCCACGCCGGGTCGCCCGCGGGCGGCGGGTTGTCCAGGGCGCGGAAGTAGCACCCCTTGTCGCTGTTGAACCAGCCCAGCTGGGGGTCGTGGCAGGCCCACGCGACCTCGTGGTAGCTGCACAGCTGCGGGCCGGTGTCCGAACCGCCGCCACCGCCGGGCTTCGGTCCGCCGGGCGACGTGGTCGATCCGCCGGAATTGACGTCTATGCAGATGACGTTCGGGTAGCACTGCTCGGCGCCGCCGCTCGGCGGTTCGTCCGCGGTCGCGTTGACGGCCGAGGTCAGCAGCAACCCGGCCGACATCGACGCGGCGATCGCGATTCGCCGGGCCGGTTTCCGCGCGTTCAGCATGTCCGGTCCACCTCCCGTTTGAAGTCGTAGATCAACCAATGTGCCTGGAACCAGCGCAGGGAAGCGGTTCCGACGTACCGGTTCAGACGTGCTCCGGGATCCTTGGCGGCCCCGGTGACGGCGTCGACGCGGTGCCAGCCGGACAGGTCGACGCAGTCCTCGATCACGGCGGTCTGCGGATCGGCTTTCAGATCAATGACCTTGACCACCGCGGAATTGCGCGGCGTCCCGGTCATCACCACTTTGGCGTCGCGCAGTTGCCGGAGGCCGACCAGGCTGTCGGACAGGGCGCGCCCGGAAGAGTACTGCTCAAGTGCGTAACCGTCCGAATCCGAACGTCCGAAGACCTGGGCCTGGGCCTGCCACCAGTCCTGATAGGTCTTCAGGGCCAGCCGTCCCATGGCCCCTTCCGGACCGCTGGTCGGCGCGATCGAGCCGTTTACCGAACCACCCGAAGGAGTTAGCGGGTCCACTCCCGCGACAGTGGGCGCGGCCGACCCGATGCGATCGACGGAACCGCCCGCACCACCGCTCGCACAAGCACCGAGCAGCAACACCAGAACCGCCCCACCGACTCCAACCGCCCCAGGGCGCAACACATTTCCGCGCTGCCGCATGGCCCCACCTCGTTGCGACCGACCTGATCCGTGATCCACGGCCGCCAGGAGAATTCCGCCGTCCCACCGGTGTTTCCGCTGGGGATCGATTCTTCGCCAACCCACCCCATCACGGCAACACCTCAGGCCCCCTGACCTTACGCGGAAGGAGGTTCCGTCGGGGCGCTTTCCCGCCACAGAACGGCCAACAGTTCCTCGGAAAGCGACAATCCGGCCAATGCGCCCCGAACCGCGGCCCGATTGCGCATCAGGAGCCGCCCGGCGTGCGGCGGAACGAGCAGGCGCGCGCCAGGCGCACCCGAACTACCGGACACTTCCCCACCGTCCGTCAGCGCGGCCACGGCCGGCTGGAGATCGAGCGGGGCGACGGCCGCGGGGGCACCCGGGACGCCCTGGCGCAGGACGGCGGTCAGGGCCCGGCTGAACGAGCCCTCCCCGCCCGGCAGGACGGCGTCCCGGCCGCGTCTGCCCGGGGCGTAGCGGCTGCCCGGGGAGTGGCGGCCGATCCGGCCCCACAGCGGAACCCTTGAGTAGCTCAGCAGTTCGCCCGCACCGTCCTCGCCGCGCTCCAGCGCCGCCCAGGCGTCGCGGTCGACCACCGCGTCGACCAGCAGCAGCGCCTCCTCCTGGTCCCCGTGCACCATCGCGCTGACCACCCAGTCCCAGGCCAGGCCCCGGCGGTAGGCGTTGTCGGCGGTGCTGCCGGCGGTGACCAGGGCCAGCCGGCGTCCGCGCGGATCGACCACCAGTTGGCCGACCAGGCAGACCAGCAGCCAGCGGCCGGGGTGCTGGGCGGCGTCCCGGACGGCGGTGAGCATCGCGTTGGCGTCCGCGTCCGGCGGCACCGTGGTGACCCGGCAGCCGGCCGCGCCGGTGTCGAAGCACATCCCGGGCAGCACGTCGGCGAGCAGCCGGGCGCCGTCCGCCGCGAGCGCCGCACCCCCGAAGGCCCGGTCGGGCCCGCCGTCCGCCCCGATCACCACCAGATCGACCCCGCCCGCCATCCGGCCGTCCCCCTCCTGCACCATTTCTCCACCCGCCGGGCAGGCTACCGCCCCGAACGGTCGCCGACGGGGCTCCCGGCCCGTCCGCTCAGGGACCATGGGCCCTATCCGTGCGCGCACCGACCGAGGACGATCGGACGCATGGAGCGTGAGGACCGTGTGGAGACCCTGAGCGAGGCCGAGTGCCTGCGGCTGCTCAGCACCGTGCCCGTCGGGCGCGTGGTGTACACCGAGCACGCGCTGCCGGCCGTCCTGCCGGTCTCCTTCGAGGTCCTGGACGGGCGGCTGGTGCTCGCCGTACGCCGGGGAAGTGCCACCGCGCGCGGGCTTGACGGCACGGTGGTGGCCTTCCAGGCGGATCTGCTGGACCCGGTCACCCGCACCGGGTGGAGCGTGCTGGTGCACGGGCGGGCCGACGTGGTGAGCGACCCCGAGCAGGTCAGACGGGTGCTGCGGTCCGGTCTGCGGCCGTGGGTGGGCGATCCGGAGCCGCTGTTCGTCGCGCTGGTCCCGGAGCTGGTCAGCGGCCGCCGGCTGTTCCCGACCGGGCCGGGCGTCCCGGGCCGCCGGACGCGCCGGCAGCCGAGCACCGGGCCGGTGGGCGCCGGGCCCGTGAACACCGGTTTTCCGTTCGGCTCCTGACAGATACCGGTGGGTAGGCATACGCTTCCGGCGTCCTGACCCCTCCCCGGGCCCGTCCCCACCAGGAGCGCACCGTGACGACCTTCGCCTCCCTCGCCGAGCTGACCGCCGCCGTCGGCACCGAGCTGGGCACCAGTCAGTGGCACACCATCGAGCAGCGGCGGATCGACCTGTTCGCCGAGGCGACCGGTGACCACCAGTGGATCCACGTGGACCCGGAGCGGGCCAAGGAGAGCCAGTTCGGCTCGACCATCGCGCACGGCTACCTGACCCAGTCGATGATCCCGGTGCTGGCGAAGGAGTGCTACGCCGTCGAGGGCGTGCGGATGGCACTGAACTACGGCTCCGACAAGGTGCGGTTCCCGGCGCCGGTGCCGGTGGGCACGGCGATCCGGGCCACCGCCGAGCTGCTCTCGGCCACCGAGGTGCCGGGCGGGATCCAGGCGGTGGTGCGGTTCACCGTGACCAGCGAGCGGAGCGCCAAGCCGCACTGCGTCGCGGAGACGATCACCCGCTTCTACGCCTGACCCGGGCCGGGGCCCGTGCCGGGGCCGCCGGGTCGGGGCCGGGGCCGGGGAAGTCCCCCCGGGGAGGGAGCGGGGCGGCGCCCGGGCACCGGCCCGCGCCGCCCTGCCGGGTACGCCGATTGGACCGCGCCGGGCTCTCCACCAGGTCCGGACGGCCCATGGCGAGTAATCTCCGACGAGATGGTTGTCGTATCGCAGCAGCCCACCCGCCACTGCGCTGCGCGCCCCGGCCCGCCCGGTAGCCGTGACCGTCCCTGGAGGAGCCGTGCCCCGCCCCGCCCCGTGGTTCTCCCGCCTCGCCGGTCTGTCCGCGCTGTTCGCCCCACCCTCCGCCGACCCCGCCGCCGAGCGCGCCGTACCCGGGCTGGCCGGACTGCCCCGGGCCGCCTGGCACCGGATCCGGACCGACGCCTTCGGCGCCGAGCCCCGGGGCGAGCGGCTGGCCCGCATCCGCCGCTCCCCGCAGTTCGCCGACGGCGCCTTCCGCAACCCGGTGCCCACCCGCCGCCTGGTGTACGAGCGCAGCCCGCTGGAGATCACCCGCGCCCAGCTGGCCGGGGACAAGACCCGCCGCGCGCCGACCGCCGCCGTGCCGGTGCACCGGCTGCTCCCGGGCGACCTCGCCGCGCCGCCGGAGTCCGGGCTGCGGCTGACCTGGCTGGGGCACGCCACGGTCCTGGCCGAGATCGACGGACGACGGGTCCTGCTCGACCCGGTCTGGGGCGAGCGCTGCTCCCCCTTCTCCTGGACCGGCCCCAAGCGGCTGCACCCGGTTCCGCTGCCGCTGTCCGAACTCGGGCCGGTGGACGTGGTGGTGGTCTCCCACGACCACTACGACCACCTCGACATGGGCACCGTCCGGGCGCTGATCGGCACGGGCGCGGTGTTCGCCGTCCCGCTCGGGGTCGGGGCGCACCTGGAGCACTGGGGCGTACCGGCCGCGCGGATCGTCGAACTGGACTGGTGGGAGTCGGCCGAGGTCGCCGGGCTGACGCTGACCGCCACGCCGGCCCGGCACTACTGCAGCCGGGGACCGCGCACCAGCACGCTGTTCCTGTGGGCGTCCTGGGTGGTCGCCGGTGGCGGGCGGCGGATCTTCCACAGCGGGGACACCGGCTACTTCCCCGGCTTCGCCGAGATCGGCCGCCGGTTCGGCCCGTTCGACGCGACGATGATGCAGGTCGGCGCGTACAGCGAGTTCTGGCCCGAGGTGCACATGACCCCCGAGGAGGGCGTGCGGGCGCACCTGGACGTGGGCGGCGAACTGCTGCTGCCGATCCACTGGTGCACCTTCAACCTCGCGCTGCACCCCTGGGACGAGCCGGCCGAGCGGGTGGTCACCGCGGCCCAGGCGCTCGGCGCCCGGCTCGCGGTGCCCCGTCCCGGCAAGCCCTTCGAGCCCGCCGCCCCGCCCGCCCTGCGCCTGTGGTGGCGCGCCGTCGCCGCCCCGCGCGGCATCCCGCCCCTGGCCGGCGAACGGCCGCAGGAGGAGGCGGCCGCGGGGGCGGCCGAGGCGCGCGAACAGACGACGACTTTCAGCGAACAGATTTCAAAATCTGTTCGCTGAAAGTTGTCAGCCGACATCTGTCCGCCATCAGCCGACACCAGCCCGCCATCAACCGACACCGGCCCGCCGCCGACCGGCATCCACCCCCTCAGCCCGCGAGCACGTCCCGCAGCGCCCGGGCCTCCTTGACCACCCGGCCCGATCCCCCGCGCTCGGCCGCCGCCGTCACCTCGGCGACCGGCCCGCGGGCCCCGGTGCGCCGGGCGCAGTCGGTGGCCAGCGCGATCAGGTCGCCCAGCCCGCGCGTCGACGGGTCGGCCTCCCCCAGCAGGCCCGGCAGGGCCGCCGCGAGCACCGACCAGACCGGCGCCCGGGCGCCGGTCTCCGCCGCCGTGGTGAGCGCCGCCCCGAGCCGGCCGGCCATCACCGTGCCGCAGGCCACCAGGGCACCCAGCTCACGGCCGAGCAGCGCGCCGTCCAGGTCGCCGCGCGCGGCGAGCACCAGCAGGGCGTCCACCGCCGCCGTCCGGTCCTCGGCGTGCCGGGCGCCCAGGCCGTACGCCAGCGCGAGGTGCAGCGCGAGCCCGGCCGGGCCGCCGGCCTCGGCGAGCAGCGGGAGGTAGCGGGCGGCGCCGCGCTCGTCCCGGTCGGCGCCCTCGGCGAAGGGGTCGAGCCAGCGCGCGGCCAGCTCCTCCCGGTGCCAGGGGAGCATCGCGAACCAGTGCGCGACGGGCCGCCAGGTCCAGCCGTGCACCTTGCGGGCCCGGGCGACGCTGGGCTCGGTGCCGTCCAGCAGGGCCCGCGGCTCGGCCGTGAGCCGCTCGCCGCCCGGCCCCTTCGGTCCGGCGCCGATGCCCGGCTGGGCAACGGCGATCCGCTCGACGTCCTCCCACCAGCGGTCCCCGTACGCGTTGGTGCGCCGCACCCCCTTGCCGGGCGCGAACAGGACCCGCTCGGACGGCTGCCCGGGCAGGCCGCCGGTGCGCAGCCAGTGCGCCAGCCACCGCCCGGCCGGGGAGGTGAGCGCCTCGGCGGCCTTCAGCACCGCCTCCTCCACCCGCACGTCGACCCGCAGCAGGGCCTGGCACAGGTCGGCCTTTCCCGGCGTGACGCCCGCCGCCTCGTACCCGGCGATCCGCTCGACCAGCACGGCCGCGTCCATCGCGCCGGTGGCGTCGGTCGGCGTCGCGAGCAGGTACGGCAGCCGGGCCTGGTCGACCTGCCAGGCGGCCTCCTCCAAGCGGGCGGCGAGGACGGCCCCGTGCACGGTGGTGTGCGCTCCGCGCAGCACGGAGCGGCCCTTGCGGCCGAGGTAGTCCCAGACCTTCCACGGCGGCGTCTCTCCGGCCACCGCGGCCACCACGTAGAGGATCTCCCGGGGCATGCAGTCGCCCCCACTGTTGGTGCCGTTCCACGGGTGCGCCCGGCGGACCGGCTCCACCGCCTCGGCCAGCGCCTTCCGGTCCAGGTGGGTGAGCCGGACCAGCCCGTCCAGCACCCGTTCGAAGTCCGCCACGGCGGGCTCGCGCGCGGCAAGCAGGGCGGACAGCTCCTCCGCGAGTTCCACCGCCGAGCCGATCGGCGCGCCGAGCGGGCGCGGTTCGGGCGCGGGCGGGAGGAAGGCGTTCCACCCGGCGTCCGGGTCGTCCTCGTCACCCCCGACCGGCGCGCCGAGCAGGTCGCCCGCGCGCCGGTGGTGGGCCGGGTTCAGGGCCTCGGCGGCGGTCCGCAGCTCCGCCACCACCGCCTCCCCCGCCGCCTTCAGGTGCCGGGCCACCACGTTCAGCGCCCGTTCCTGGAGGGCCGCGTCGGGGTGCCCGAAGGCCTCGGCCGCGGCCAGCACCACCGGGCCGGAGCGGTCGGGCGCGCGCCGGGCCGCCTTGTCCAGCCAGGCCAGCTGGGCGCGGACCAGCTTCTTCTCGGTCCGGAAGAGCACCACCGCCGAGGCCTCGGGGAGCACCTCGGGCTCGATCAGGCCGGCCTCGTCCAGCCCGGCGAGCACCTCCTGGGCGTGCCCGGCGAGTACCGACTGGCCGTCCAGCAGCGCCACCAGGTCGCGCACCCGGGCCGCGTACTCGGCAGGCGTCGGGTCGAGCGCCCGCAGCACCTCCAGGAAGGCCCGCTGGTCGCCCGGTTTGCCGCCGCGCAGCAGCCGGGCCAGGCAGCGGTCGAGCAGTTCGGTCCGGTCGACCGCGCCGGCCGCGGCCAGTTCGCCGATCGCCTCGGTCCAGACGTCGCCGGGGCGCGGGCTGTGCCGGAACGTCAGCGGCCAGCTGATGTCGGCGAGTTCGAGCAGCTCGGGCAGCAGCACCGGGGTGAGGGCGTCCTGGCGCAGCTTCTCGGCCAGCGTCGGGCGCGCGCCGCCGCTGCCGAAGTCGTTCACGCGGTCCATCCAGCCCCGGACGAAGGTCTCGCCGCGCGGCACCTCGCAGCCGGTGCGCCGGACCACGGCCTCCATCATCGGGTACATCGACCAGCCCTGGTTGCGCGCCGGCCGGGCGGCGAGCCGGGTGACCACCTCGACCTGCCACTCCGCCGGCTGCGCCTCGATGACCTGGTGCAGCACGGAGTTGCGGGCCCACGGGCGGTCGGCGAAGTCGCTGCCGGCCAGCCAGACGGCGGCGCCGGCCGGGCCGGCGTGGCAGCCGGCCCCGGCCACCAGCAGTCGTCCCCTGGTCTCGGCCGCCTCCCGCGACCAGTCCTGCCGCAACTCCTTGCGCAGTTCCTTGAGGGCGGCCAGGCCGGTCCGCCGCTGGGCCGGGTCCAGGGCGGCCAGCAGCTCCGGTATCCGCGCGAGCCGTCCGGACCGGACGGCCGTCAGCAGTTCGTCGACCGGCCCCTGCCGGTCGGTACCCGTCGTCGTGCTCACGCTCCGGCCCCCTTCGCCCCCGCGGCCGACTCCCGCACCATCCCGACCGCCAGTGCGTGCTTGCACGGCCCGCGTCCGCCCCGGTACTTGCCCCACCACAGGCAGGTGCAGCTCAGCCGTCCCGACGCGTCCGTCCGCACCCGCTGGATGTGGTCGTCCACCGTGACGACGGCCGTCGCCCCGCCCTCCTCCAGCCGGACCGCGCCCGCCTCGACCAGGGCCCGGGCGGCCCGCAGCCGGGGGTTGGCCGCCTCGGCCCGCCCGGCGGCGTACGGCAGCTGCCGGTGGAAGTAGGCGGCCTCGGCGGTGTCGTAGCCGATCTGCCCGGCGGTGCCCAGCCGGGTGAGCGCGGCGCGGACCCGCTCGGGGCTCAGCCCGGACTGGGCGGCGAGGTCCCCGACCTCGATCCGGGGCTCCCAGGCGAGCAGCACCGCGATCAGTTCGGCGTCCCGCTCGGCCGTCCCGGTGGCGAGCGAGTCGAGCACCCCGCCCTCGCCGGAGAAGCCCCGGGAGGCGTCGGGCGAGAGCGTCAGGGTCAGCCGCATGCCGGGCAGCACCGCCTCCCAGGCGGAGGCGGTCGGCTCCCCGGCCGCGACCGGCCCGTACACCCGCAGGGCGAGCGCGTGCCGCAGCACCCGCTGGAGCGCCACCAGCCGCTCGGGCCCGGGCAGGCAGACCGCGCCGGGCACCGGCCGGGTGGTCGGCCGCAGCGTCGTCCCGGCCGGGACGACCCAGCCGGCGCCGGCCCGCCCGCCGCGCCCGGCGCGCGGCAGCGAGCGCAGGAACCGGACCGCCTCGGCGGCGGGCAGTTCGGCGCGCGGCTCGAAGCCGGCGGCGACGACCTGGGTCTCGGCGAAGCCGCGCAGCCAGCGCTCCGGCAGCGGGACCTTCTTCTCGACCAGCGGCCCGTCGAAGCTGGTGACCTCCAGCGCGTCCGGCCCGACCGCGAGGTGCAGCGGGTCGGCGGGGCCGATCCTGGTCAGCGCCTCCCGCAGCGGGTTGTTGACGTCCACGTTGGTGGTGCCGTGGCCGATCTCGTCCCCGTCGAGCCCGGCCCGGAGCACGTCGAGCCGGGCGTAGACGCCGCAGCAGCCCGAGAAGGACTCGAAGCGCAGCCGGTCCCCGTTGGCGGTGACCACCGGGTCGAGCGAGGCGCGCAGCTGCGGCTGGTAGTAGCGCGCGGCGGCGACGTCCGCGACCGCGAGCAGCGCGGCGGCGGCCGGCGCCGGATCGGCCAGGAAGCCCGCGAAGAAGCGCGGGTTGGCGGCGGATCCGAGCGGGGTGGCGCCGCCGGAGGTGGCCAGGTCGAGGCTGCGTCCGTCGGCGCCGTCCAGGACGGCCGAAGGACGCAGATAGGCGTACGCGTGTGCGGATTGCGTCATGCCGAGCACGCTAGGTGAGGGCACTGACAGATCCGTGGGCCACCGGCTGAAGTGAAACGTGTTCTATCCGATTTCCGAGCACCCGGACGTTACCCGGGTCATATCGCCATACGGTTGGCTTCTGCCACTATTGGCCCGTGACAGACCTGACTGAACAGCGCATCCCGGCCGAACAGGAGCCCAGCCCGGCCACCTCGTTCGCCGGGCTGCTGGAGATCGAGCAGCTGAACGAGAACACGTTCCGGGGCTACTGCCATGCCGGCGCCCCGATGCGCGCCTTCGGCGGCCACGTCGCCGCGCAGGCGCTCGTCGCCGCCGGCCGCACCTGCGCGGACCGGCGCCCGGCGCACTCGCTGCACGGCTACTTCCTGCGGCCGGGCTCCCCCGCCCGGCCGATCGACTACCTGGTCGAGCGGGTCCGCGAGGGCACGTCCTACACCACCCGCCGGGTGACGGCCCTCCAGCAGGAGCACGAGGTCTTCACCCTCTCGGTCTCCTTCAAGCACCCCGAGCCGGCCGCCGACCGCCAGCGCGAGATCCCGACGCTGCCCCACCCGGAGTCGCTGCCGAACTCCGTCGCCGGGCTGCCCGAGCAGGTCCGCCGGGCGCTCGCCGCGGACGGCGGCTTCCGCGACCTCGACGTGCGCTTCGTCCCGGCGGACACCCCGGGGCTGCCGACGGCCGTCCCCGGACTGCTCCAGCAGTTCGTCTGGATGCGCACCGCCTCGCCGCTGCCGGACGGGGACCCGCTGCTGCACGCCGGCGCGCTGACCTACCTGTCCGACCTCACCCTGGCCTCCACCGCCGGGCTGAACAAGCAGCCGAACTTCTTCCAGCGCACCGAACCACCCCGGCTGCTGATGGCCTCGCTGGACCACGCGATGTGGTTCCACCGCCCGTTCCGGGCCGACCAGTGGCTACTGTTCGCCCAGCGCAGCCCGTCCTCCTCGGACGGCCGGGGCCTGGCGCTCGGCGAGTTCTACGACCTGGACGGCCGGCTGGTCGCCTCCGCCGTCCAGGAGGCGCTGATCCGCGACCCCTCGTGACACCCGGCACTCCCGGTACCCCGGTGACCCCAGGACGAACGGAAGGCGGCCGGACGGCGTCATACTCCTGAGCGGCCCCGGCCCGTATCATGGTGCGGGTGACCAAGGTTGACCTGTCACCACGGCCGGTGGAGGCGATGTCTCCGCGTCAGCTCGAACGCCGCGAAAGCCTGATCGCGGCCGCGCTCGCCCTGGTGAACGAGATCGGCGTCGAGCGGATGCAGATGAAGCAGGTCTGCGAGCGGTCCGGAGTCGCCCTGGGGACGGCGTACCGCTACTTCTCCTCCAAGGACCACCTCCTGGCGGCGGCGATCGCCGAGTGGCATCGCCTCCTGCTGGCCGACCTGGTGGCCGAGCTGCGCGGGCCGAGAGCCGGGCCGGGGGCCACCGACCGGGCGGTCCGGTTCGTCCGGGGCGGGATGCGGGCCTACCAGCGGCAGCCCGAACTCGCCCGGCTGAGGGTGGCCGTGGCCGCCTCCACCGATCCGTTCGCCAGCGAGGCCCTGCAAGGCATGGCCCGGGCCGACAGCACCGCCCTGCAAGCCGTGACGACCGAGGTGCCGGCCGCCGCGAGCGACCTGGTGCGGCACATCGTCGCCCACGCCTGGCAGGGCGAGCTGACCGCCTGGGTGACCGGCCGCACCACCCTCGGGGACGCCCGGCGGCGCCTGGAGGACGTGGTGCGGCTGGTGCTGACCCCGTACGAGACGCGGTATCCGGCCCCGTACGAGGTCCAGTCCACCGGCTGAGCGCC
>NZ_JBHXTL010000203.1:0-12307 GCF_042677365.1 Kitasatospora sp. NPDC127116 | reverse complement strand
GATGGGTATAAGAGACCGCGGCGGGGCCGGCGGGGCCTCGCCACCGCGCAGGCCCGCCGGCGGCGGAGGCGGCGGGGCGGAGGCGGCGCCGCGGCCGCCGGAACCGGCCGGGGCGGCGACGGGCGTACCGGAGCCCGGAGTGTGCTTCAGCCCGGCCGGCGGGGGCGGCGGCGGGCCCGAACCCGCACCGCGTCCCAGTCCGGCGGGGGCGGCGCCCGCACCGGGGGCACCGGCGGGGCCACCGCGCAGCGCGGCCGGCGGGGGCGGCGGCGGGACCGAGCCGGCACCGCGTCCGAGTCCGCCCTGCGGCGCGGCGCCCTCCGGGGCGCCGGGGACCGGGGCACCGGGCAGGCCGGCGAGGCCGGGCATGCCGCCCGGCGGGGCCAGCATCGTCGGGGCGTGCTCCGCCTGCGGGCCGGCGGCGGGCGGGGCGGCCGGGGCACCCGGCAGGCCCATCAGCCCGGGCATGGCGTCCGGCGAGGCGAGCAGGGTCGGCGCCGGCTCGGCGGCCGGGGCGGGTGCCGGGGCCGGCGGGGCGGCCGGGGCAGCCGGAGCGGGCGGGGCGGCCGGGGCAGCCGGAGCGGGCGGGGCAACCGGCGGCTCGGCGAACGGCGGGACCGGGGGCATGCCGTGGCCGCCGCTCGTCGGCGGCATCAGCATGGTCGCGGCCTCGGCACCCGCCGGCGCGGCGGGCTCGGGCAGGTCCGAGCCGGTGATCCGCAGCCCTTCGGGCATCAGGACGGTGGCGGCGTCGGCCCCGTCCGACGGGCCCGGCACACCGGGAACACCAGGCACACCGGGCGCGACCGGAGCCACGGGCGGCGGCACCGGCGCGACGGCCTGCGGCTGCGGCGAGGGCTGCGGAGCGACGACCGGCTCCTCGTGCCCGAGCGGCGGCGCGAGCATGGTGGGCGCGTCCCCGGCGGGCCGGCCGGAGACCGGCGGCTCGGTCAGCACGGCCGGGGCGGGCAGCGGCGCGGGAACGGGCTGCGGCGCGGGAACGGGCTGCGGCGCCGGAACGGGCAGTTCCTCGACGGGCGTGGCAGCGGCAGCAGCGGCCGCGACCGGGGCCTCGGCACCCTGCGGCCCGGCCGGGGCCGTCCCGAGCCGCTCCGCCTCCGCCGCGAGCGCCGCCGCCCCCGCCTCCTGGAGCCACTGCGGCGGGCTGAGCAGGAAGGAGGTGGCCTCCACCGGTCCGGGCGCGGGCTTCGCCGCCCCGGCCGGGTTGGCCGCCACCGGCCGCCCGTAGACCTCCTCGTACTGCCGGACCACCTCGTTGACGGGCAGCGCGGGCCACAGCGTGCTGGCGCCCGAGTCCCGGGCGATCACCAGCCGTGCCTCCCCCGTGCCGCCGCCCGCACCACCCGTGCCCTCGGCCGGGCCCGCGGGCGCCACCGCCCAGCAGACGAAGCCCAGGTCGAACTCCCGGACCCGCACCTCGCGCTGCTGCGAGCGCGGCACCCCGCCGTTGATCCACTCCTCGGCGAGCTCCTGCGCCTGCGCGTACGTCACCACGCCCGGTTCACCCCTGTCCGCATCCTCTTCGTCCCCCGTTCCACCGACACCACCGCGACCACCGAGACCACCGCGACCACGCGCCTCAGCCCACCGGGACGGCTCGGGCGAACCCGCCGTCCACCATCAGCGCCGCGACCGTCTCCAGCTCCGGCGGGCTGCCCGCCAGCCTCAGCAGGAAGGCGTCGAAGTCCTCGCCGCAGGGCAGCAGCAGCCGGGCGCAGCGGTCCTCCGGGGCCTCCGGGGCGCCGGTGTCGCGGGCGTCGTCGTGCAGGTGGAACCAGACCGAGCCGGTCCGCTCGCCGCGCACCTTGAGCGCGACCAGGCCGCCCTGGGCGTAGGCGACGGCCAGGTAGTCCTTGGTGAGGTGGTCGCGCAGGCACTTGTTGGCGTACACGACGTCCGCGGTGCCGTACTCCTCGGTGAGCGTCAGGAAGGGCTGGTCGAGCAGCAGTCCGAGCTCGGTGTCCAGCGCCACGCCGACCGGGGTGCGGCCGCCGCCCAGCTTGAGGAAGGTGCGGTAGGCGTCGGGCAGCCGGTAGCCGAGGCGCTGCTCGGCGCGCTGCACCAGGTCCTCGGGGACGCCGATCGGGTCGCCGCCGTCCCCGGCCAGCGAGAAGTGCACCGCCCGGCGCTCCTGCAGGGGGCGGGTGCCGCGGCGGGTGTGGTCGGCGGCGGAGGTGGCCAGGCCGCCGTGGTGCCGCAGCAGCGCCTTGACCTCGACCGGCACGAGCTCCATCCGCCGCCAGCCGGGGGCGGCCCGGCCGACCGCGTGGTGCCAGGTCCAGCCGGGCGGGGTGGCGACGGCGGTCGAGAGGTCGGCCCAGAGCGGGTGGCCCTGGGTGTAGAGCGCGGCGTTGGCCGACACGTAGTCGGTCAGCCGCAGCTCGTCCACGCCGAAGCCCTCCGGCGGGTCGGCCACCTCGGCCGCGGCGGCGGCGTACGGGCCGAAGTCCGGAAAGCCGTACTCGTCCACCCTGACCCCGGCGGGGTGCCGCTCCGCGCGGACCGGGTCCGGGAACTGCACCACCTGACCTGCGTACGCCGCGTTCGGTGCGGCGGCGACGCCGGGCCGACCTGTCGTCATCTGGGAGCCCCCACTGGCTGCTGCAAATACGGTGCCTGCTGGGCACCAGCCTAGGGCCTGCCTTCAACCCCCCGTCCGTCAGGCGGACGACGGGGGAGCGACGGCGGGTCCCGGGGGCGGCGCACGGCCGGGACCTCGCCCGGAGCCCTGCCCGGACCACGCCCGAAGCCTTGCCCGGCCCCCGCCCGGCCCCCGCCCGGCCCCCGCCCGGCCCCCGCCCGGAGCCGCGCCGGGGAGCGTCCCCGAGGTCACAACCGCACGCCGAGCGCCCGCGCCAGCGCCTCGGCCACCCGCAGCTGCCCGGCCTCGGTGAGGTGGGGGTGCAGCGGCAGGCTGAGCAGTTCGCGGGCGGCCCGCTCGGCGACCGGGAACGTCCCTTCGCGGTGCCCGAGGTGATGGAACGCGGGTTGCCGGTGGACCGGCACCGGGTAGTGCACCCCGGCGCCGATCCCGGCCGCGTGCAGTTCGGCCAGCACCGCGTCGCGGTCCCGGCCGGGGCCGATCCGTACCGGGTACAGGTGCCGGACGTGCTCGTTGCCGGGCGCGGTGCGGGGCAGGGCGATCCCGTCCAGCCCGCCCAGCAGCTCGTCGTAGCGGGTGGCGGCGGCCCGGCGGGCGGCGTTCCAGGCGGGCAGCCGGCGCAGCTTGGCGCGCAGCACGACGGCCTGCAGCGCGTCCAGCCGGGAGTTGAAGCCGAACCGTTCGTGCCGGTACCGGCCGCGGGCGCCGTGGTCGCCGATCAGCCGGACGGCGTCGGCCAGGGCGTCGTCGTCGGTGAGCACCGCCCCGGCGTCGCCGTAGGCGCCGAGGTTCTTGCCCGGGTAGAAGCTGGTGGCCGCGATCCGCCCGTACCGGCTCCGCCCGTGCTGGCGGGCGCCCTGGGACTGCGCCGCGTCCTCCACCACCGGCCGTCCGTCGGCCGCCGCCAGCAGCGGCCCCATCGGGGCGAGTTGGCCGAAGAGGTGGACGGGCAGCAGCGCGGCCGCGCCGGGCAGCGCGGCGGCGGCCCGCTCCGGGTCCATCAGCAGGTACTCCGGGTCGGCGTCGACCAGCACCGGGCGCAGCCCGGCCCGCAGCACGGCCTCGGCGGTGGCGACGAAGGTGTTGGCGGGCAGCACCACCCCGCTGCCGGGCGGCAGGCCCAGGGCGCGCAGGGCCAGTTCGAGGGCGTCGGTGCCGTTGGCGGCGCCCACGCAGTGCCGGACACCGGCGAAGGCCGCGTACTCATGCTCGAAGGCGGCCACCTCGGGGCCCTTGACGAAGGCTCCGGAGGCGAGCACCCGGTCGAAGCCGGCCCGCACCTCGTCCGCCACCTCGGCGTGCGCCGCCGCCAGATCGACCAGCGGGACGCCCTCCCGCGCCGGATCCAGCGCCGGATCCCGCGCCGCGCCCCGGCGCACCGGCCCGCTCACCGGGCGACCTCCGCCCCGGTCCGGGCCGCCGCGCCCACCGGGACGGTGGCGCCGCCGAGTTCGAGGCTGAGCGAGGCCGCCTCCAGCAGCTGCAGCACCCGCACCCCGGCCCGGCCGTCGGTGAGCGGGGCCCGGCCCTCGGTGATGGCGGCCGCGAACTCGGCCATCACGTTGCGCAGCGCCTCCTGCTCGACCAGCGCGGGCGCGACCATCTCGCCGACCCGGTAGGAGATCAGCGCCCGGTGCCGGATCGCGTCGGTCAACCGGTCGGGCGGGGTGAGGTCGACCCCGCGGTCGTGCACGGCCAGCCGGGCCTGCGGGTTGAGGTCGTCCCAGACCAGGGTGCGCCGCGAGCCGCCGATCAGCGTGGTGCGGACCTTGGTCGGGGAGAGCCAGTTGACGTGGCAGTGCGCCAGCGCGCCGTTGCTGAGCCGGACCGTCAGGTAGGCGACGCAGGCGCGGCCGGCCCCGATCGGGTCGGCGCCCTGGGCGGACACCCCGACCGGCTCGACCCCGGGCGGCAGCACGAAGTCCAGGATCGACAGGTCGTGCGGGGCGAGGTCCCACAGCACGTCCACGTCCGGCTGCACCAGGCCGAGGTTGATCCGCACCGAGTCGAAGAACTGGACGTCCCCGATGTCCCCGCCGTGGACCAGTTCGCGGATCCGCCGCACCGCCGGGGTGTAGCAGAAGGTGTGGTCGCACATCAGCACCAGCCCGCGCCGCTCGGCCAGGTCGACCAGTTCCTCGGCCTCGGCGGCGGAGGTGGTGATCGGCTTCTCCACCAGGACGTGCTTGCCGGCCTCCAGGGCCGCCCGCACCAGCGCGTAGTGGGCGCCCGCCGGCGTCGCCACCGCGACCGCGCCGACCCGCCCGTCCGCCAGTACCCGCCGGTAGCTGTCGGTCACCCCGACGGTGCTGTACTCCCCCAGCACCGCCCGGGCCTTGGCCTCGTCCAGGTCGCACAGCCAGTGCAGCCGCAGCGCCGGGGTGTGCTGCGCGTTGCGTACCAGCTTCGGGCCCCAGTAGCCGGCCCCGACCACGGCCAGCCCCACCGGGTGTTCGGGCACCGGCCGGGGCGGCTCGTCCGGTGCGGGCACGTGTCCGCCGGGTGCCTGGTTGGCGGTCTGCCAGTGCTCGTCCTGCGGTTCCGACGTCATCGCACGAGCCCCTTCGCTCAGCGCCGGGGCGGGCGACAGGCCTTCCCCGGCGGCCTCAACGTCCGGCGCGGGCACCGGAGTCGGGCTGCCGGCGGCTGTCCGCACGGTCGGCCGCGTCCCCTTCGGCTCGCTGCCGGAACGGTACCGGCCGGGCACCGGGCCCGGGGGCCGTTTCGGTAGATCGGCGGACAAGTCGTGACGGGCGGGTGCGCGTTCGGCCGGCATCGGGCGACCGCCGGCCGGCCGGCCGCGGCACCGGACGCCGCCGCACCCCGGTTGTGCGGTTGTCAGTACCGTTTGACAGGCTTGCCCCGGACCGGCCCGGTCACTCCGGCCGATGCCGGGTTACGAGGAGGAGGACGACGGATGACCACCGGTGAGCCGGCGGGCCCGCCCGTGCTGCGCCACCACCGCGACAGCCTGCTGCCCGCCGTCGCCGCCGCGCTGTCGCTCAAGGGCGGCGAGGTGCACACCCTGGCGGGCGACAAGGACCCGCGCCGCCCGGTGCTGCACCACCTGGTCGCCGACTTCCTGGACACCCTGCCGGCGGAGGCCCGCGAGCGGTTCACCGGCCGCTGCCCGGAGGCCGTCCTGCTCTCCCAGCACCTGGCCGCGGTCGACGGCCGGCGCTCCAAGCGCGCCGCCCGCAAGCCGATGACCCTGCAGGAGGCCCGGAAGTCGCTCAAGGGCGCCCGGATGACGACCGTGCGCATCCGCGAGGAGGACGACCCGGCGCACGGCAGCCACGCCCCGCCCTGCCGCTCCTGCGCTCCGATGCTGGAGCACTTCACCGTACGCAGCGTCGCCGTCGGGCCGCCCGCGCACTGACCGGCCGAGCGCCGGCACGTCCCCCGTCCCCCAGCCCTGGAGTCCGTCCTGAACCCGCCGATCCCGTCCCCACCGGCCACCCTCTCCCCCGCCGGCACCCGGACCCGCCCGCGCTTCCCCGCCGACGTCGCCGCCGAGCTCAAGGCGGCCGGCTGGCACCCCGGCCGCTGGGAGATCCGGCAGGCCGAGGAGTGGGCCGACGCCCTGGCCGGGTACGGCGCGCCCGCCGGCGTACGGCACGCGGTGTTCCCGGCGGCGGTGGAGGCCTGGGCCGAGTTCGGCGGCCTCGCCTTCGACCTGTCCGGCCCGGGCCGCCAGCTGGCCCGCACCCCGTTCCTGATCGACCCGCTGTGCGGGCTGCACCAGCCGCGCACCCTGCTCGACCTGGGCCGGGCGCTGGGCACCCGGCTGGCCCCGCTCGGCGAGGAGGCGTACGGGCAGGCGCTGCTGGCCGTCGACGAGGAGGGCCGGGTCTACAGCCTGGACCACACCGGCGAGTGGTTCCTCGGCCACGGCATCGACCAGGCGATCTCCACCCTCGTCCTGGGCACCGCCCCCGAGCGGCTGCGCACCGCCGAGGAGTACTGACGGCCGGGGGCCGGGGACGGCTCAGCGCAGCCGCTCGGCCCGCACCGCCAGCCGGGACGGCAGCACCGCCTCGATCCGGAACCCGCCGTCCGCCTCCGGCCCGGAGGAGAAGGTGCCGCCCAGCGCGATCACCCGCTCCCGCATCCCGACCAGCCCGTTGCCGCCGCTGGGCAGCTTCGCCGCGCCCCGCTCCCCGCCCGGGCAGGCGTTCACCACGGCCACCCGCACCCCGTTCGGCGCGTACGAGAGCAGGACGGACACCTGGGCGCCGCCCGCGTGCTTGTGCGCGTTGGTCAGGCCCTCCTGGACGACCCGGTAGGCGGTCTGCTCGGCCTCGCCGGTGAACTCCTGCCGGCTGCCGCTGACCGTCAGGGTCACCGCCATCCCGGCCGCGCGGGACTGGTCGACCAGCCGCGGCAGCCCGGCCAGCGAGTCCGGCTCCGGCTGCCGTTCGTCGTCCATCCGCAGCACCCCGAGGATCTCGCGCAGTTCGTTCAGCGCCTGCCGGCCCACCTCACCCATCAGCTTGGCGCTCTGCGCCGCCCTGTCCGGGTCCTTGCCGGCGATCCGCTCCAGCGCCCCTGCGTGCACCACCATCAGGGACACCCGGTGCGCCACCACGTCGTGCATCTCCCGGGCGATCCGGGTGCGCTCCTCCAACCGGGCCCGGCGGGCGCGCTCCTGCGCCTGCTCGGCCAGCAGGTCCAGCTCGGTCTCCAGGCCGTGGGCGCGGTCCTTGAGCGACTCGATCAGCCGCCGCCGCGCGCCGACGTACAGTCCGGTCACCACCGGGGCGACGGTCAGCCCGACCGACACCAGCAGCGACAGCAGGATCTGACCCCACAGCGGCGGCGGGTCCACCATGTCGCCGGGCGTCATCAGCGACACCGCCATCACCGCGGCCGCCTCGGCGAAGGCCAGCCCGGACAGCGCCACCACCCGGCGCCGGCGCGAGGGCCACTCCCAGGTCGAGGCCAGCGTGTACAGCGCCACCACCAGCAGCACCACGCCCAGCATGCCGGGCATCACCAGCAGCGTCACCAGTACCGGGACGGCCGGCCAGCGCCGGCGCACCACCAGCGAGCCGCCGGCCAGCGTGCCGAGCACGGCTATGCCGACCGCTCCCGCGGTGCTGACGTGTATCCGGGCGGAGAGGAAGGCGATCGTGCTGGCCGCGCACTCCACCGCGGCGAGCAGCCCCAGCCCGACGTCCAGGAAGGCGCTGCGCGGCCGCTTCCACCACCAGAACCACCGGACCGGCATGCGCTCCCCAGGCGACTTGCTCATGCCCCACAGCGTAAGCGGCAACCCCCTCCCCTCCCCACCGGGATCTCCCGGCACACCCCCCGAAGCCGTCAAGTGGTCCAGACCACAGGTGGTTTTCGGCAGCCCTGTCCGCCATCCGGCCACCTCGCGGACAGCACCCGCCCCGACACCTATGCTGGTCGCGTCGGACAGCGCGGTCCGCACGCGTCACACCCGCCACACCCGTGTGGACCTGTGACGATGAGCCGTTGCCGAACCCCACCACCAGAGGGAGCCAGCCGTGACCGCTCCGGTCCCCACCCCGGCGGACAGCCCCACGCCCGTCGTCGCCGACAATGCCGCCCTGCGTGCGGACATCCGACGCCTCGGCGACCTGCTGGGCGAGACGCTGGTCCGCCAGGAGGGCCCCCAGCTGCTGGGCCTGGTCGAACAGGTCCGCCTGCTGAGCCGCACCGACGGCGAGGCCACCGCCGAACTCCTCTCCGACATCGACCTGGACACCGCCGCCAAGCTGGTCCGGGCGTTCTCCACCTACTTCCACCTCGCCAACGTCACCGAGCAGGTGCACCGCGGCCGCGAGCTCGCCACCCGCCGCGCCCGGGAGGGCTCGCTGCTCGCGCAGACCGCCGACCAGCTCGCCGAGGCCGACCCCAAGCACCTCCAGGACACCCTGGCCCACCTCGCGGTCCGCCCGGTCTTCACCGCGCACCCCACCGAGGCCGCCCGCCGCAGCGTCCTCAACAAGCTGCGCCGGATCGGCGAGCTCCTCGACCGCATCCACCGCGACGAGGTCACCTCCGGCCTGGCCGCCGCCGACCAGGCCCGCACCAGCAGCGCCAAGCGCTCCGCCGACCGCCGCCTGGCCGAGGTCATCGACCTGCTCTGGCAGACCGACGAGCTGCGCATCGCCCGCCCCGAGCCCACGGACGAGGCCCGCAACGCCGTCTACTACCTGGACGAGCTCTACCGCGAGGCCGTCCCCGAGGTCCTGGAGGAGCTGCACGAGGAGCTCGCCCGGGTCGGCCTGGGCCTGCCCGACGGCGTGCGGCCGCTCACCTTCGGCACCTGGATCGGCGGCGACCGCGACGGCAACCCCAACGTCACCCCGCAGGTCACCTGGGACGTCCTCAACCTCCAGCACGAGTACGGCATCAAGGACGCGCTCTCCGCGATCGACGACCTGCGCAACACGCTCTCCACCTCCGAGCGGCTGGCCGGCGCCTCGGTCGAACTGCTCGCCTCGCTCAACACCGATCTGCACCTGCTCCCCGAACTCAGCCCGCGCTACAAGCGGATGAACGCCGAGGAGCCCTACCGCCTCAAGGCCACCTGCATCCGGCTCAAGCTGGAGAACACCCGCGAGCGGCTGGCCGGCGGCACCCCGCACGTCGAGGGCCGCGACTACCTCGGCACCCGCGAGCTGATCGCCGACCTGCGGCTGATCCAGGACTCGCTGCGCGCCCACCGCGGCGAGCTCATCGCCGACGGCCGCCTCGCCCGCGCCATCCGCACCGTCGAGGCCTTCGGACTGCAGCTCGCCACCATGGACGTGCGCGAGCACGCCGAGGCCCACCACCACGCCCTCGGCCAGCTCTTCGACCGGCTCGGCGAGGAGGCGTGGCGCTACGCCGACATGCCCCGCGAGTACCGGCAGAAGCTGCTCGCCAAGGAGCTCCGCTCGCGCCGCCCGCTCGCCCCCACCCCGGCCCCGCTGGACGAGGCCGGCACCAAGACCCTCGGCGTGTTCAACACGATCCGCCAGGGCTTCGAGCGCTTCGGCGACGAGATCGTCGAGAGCTACATCATCTCCATGTGCCAGGGTGCCGACGACGTCTTCGCGGCCACCGTGCTGGCCCGCGAGGCCGGTCTGATCGACCTGCACGCCGGCATCGCCAAGATCGGCATCGTGCCGCTGCTGGAGACCACCGACGAACTCCAGCAGGCCGACCGCATCCTCGACGAGATGCTCTCCGACCCGTCCTACCGCCTGCTCGTCTCGCTGCGCGGCGACGTCCAGGAGGTCATGCTCGGCTACTCCGACTCCTCCAAGTTCGGCGGCATCACCACCTCCCAGTGGGAGATCCACCGCGCCCAGCGCCGCCTGCGCGACGTCGCCCACCGCTACGGCATCCGGCTGCGCCTGTTCCACGGCCGCGGCGGCACCGTCGGCCGCGGCGGCGGCCCCTCGCACGAGGCCATCCTGGCCCAGCCCTGGGGCACCCTGGAGGGCGAGATCAAGGTCACCGAGCAGGGCGAGGTCATCTCCGACAAGTACCTGCTCCCCTCGCTGGCCCGGGAGAACCTGGAGCTGACCATCTCCGCCACGCTCTCCGCCTCCGCGCTGCACACCGCCCCGCGCCAGGCCCCCGAGTCGCTGGCCCGCTGGGACGCCGCGATGGACCAGGTCTCCGAGGCCGCCCACACCGCCTACCGCGGCCTGGTCGAGCAGGAGGACCTGCCGAAGTACTTCTTCGCCGCCACCCCGGTCGACCAGCTCGCCTCGCTGCACCTGGGCTCCCGCCCGTCCCGCCGCCCCGACTCCGGCGCCGGCCTGGACGGCCTGCGGGCCATCCCGTGGGTGTTCGGCTGGACCCAGTCCCGGCAGATCGTCCCCGGCTGGTTCGGCGTCGGCTCCGGCCTCGCGGCCGCCCGCGCGGCGGGCCTCGGCGGCGTGCTGGACGAGATGTACGGCGAGTGGCACTTCTTCCGCAACTTCCTGTCCAACGTCGCCATGACACTGGCCAAGACCGACCTGCGGATCGCCCAGCACTACGTCGAGCAGCTGGTGCCCGGCGAACTGCGCCACGTCTTCGACGAGATCAAGGCCGAACACGCGCTCACCCTGCGCGAGGTGCTGCGGCTCACCGGCGAGAACGAACTGCTGGAGCACAACCCGGTGCTGAAGCAGACCTTCGCCGTCCGCGACGCCTACCTCGACCCGATCTCCTACCTCCAGGTCGCGCTGCTGCGCCGCCAGCGCGAGGAGCTCTCGGCCGGGCGCCAGGACGACCCGCTGCGCGCCCGCGCGCTGCTGCTGACCGTCAACGGCATCGCCGCCGGCCTGCGCAACACCGGCTGACGGCCACCCGAGAACGGCCGATGGGCCGGTGTCCCGTCCGGGACACCGGCCCATCGCCGTGAGGCTCCCGCTCCGCACGGAGGGGGTGCTGCCCAGTGCGGAACTCCCGCTCCGCGCGGGGCTCCTGCTCCGCGCGGGGCTCCTGCTCCGCGCAGGGCTCCTGCTCCGCGCGGGGGTGCTACTCCGCCACCTCGCCCGCGCGCCTGCGCTTCAGCCACAGCGCCGCGCCGCCGGCCGCCACCACCAGGCCGCCGCCGACCGCCAGCAACCCGGCGTCGGGGCCCATCGAATCGCCGAGCACCGGGCCGAACTGCGCCGCCGCCGGCTCCGGGGAGACCGCCGGGTCCGACTCGGCCACCGGCTCCGCGTGCGCCAGCGCACCGCTCGACAGCAGGACGCCGGCCGCCCCCAGCGCGCCGGCCGTACCGACCCGCCGCCCGAGCCGCTTCAGCTCGACCACCCGGCTCCGCCGCACTCGGCGGACCGGACGCAATCCCCGCATCGAGAACTCCCCAGGACTCGTTCGCGTACCCGGCCGACGCTATCCGATCCCGCACGGGGTTCTCACACCGATTCAGGTGTGGACGGGCAAGCGTTGTACGACCGTTGCGTACCCGCGCACGGTCCTGACGGACGGTCAGCGGCGATCAGGAGTTGTACGTGCCCTGGGCCCGCTCCAGCCCTTCGGACAGCAGCGCCTCCACCGCGTCCGCCGAGCGGTCCACGAACCACTCCAGCTCCTTGCGCTCGGTCGAGGAGAAGTCCTTCAGCACGAAGTCCGCGACCTCCATCCGGCCCGGCGGACGGCCGATCCCGCAGCGCACCCGGTGGTAGTCCGGGCCCAGCGACTTGGTGATCGACTTCAGGCCGTTGTGGCCGTTGTCCCCGCCGCCCAGCTTCAGCCGCAGCGCCGCGTAGTCGATGTCCAGCTCGTCGTGGACCGCGATCAGCGCCGAGGCCGGCGCCTTGTAGAAGTCGCGCAGCGCCGTCACCGGCCCGCCGGAGAGGTTCATGAAGGACATCGGCTTGGCCAGCACCACCCGCTTGCCCGACAGCCGTCCCTCGGCCACCTGCGCCCGGCTCTTGTGCGCCTTGAACCTGGCGCCCATCCGCTGCGCCAGCAGGTCCACCACCATGAAGCCGATGTTGTGCCGGTTCCGGGCGTACTGCTCCCCGGGGTTGCCCAGCCCCACCACCAGCCAGGGGCCGTCGTAGTCCTCGCTCATGCGCCCACCTCGCTGCGCTCGGCGGCCGCTTCGCGGACCGCGCACCTCTCCATGGCTCGCTCGCTGCGCTCGCTCACGCTTCTCTCCTCGACTTCGCGCTCGACGTCATCATCCCGGACACACCGCTGCCCCGGTCGCTCCAGCGG
>NZ_JBHXTL010000202.1:0-12665 GCF_042677365.1 Kitasatospora sp. NPDC127116 | reverse complement strand
GAGCCGGGCCGCCGGGCGGGGGCGGGGCCGCCGTTCAGGAGGAAAGGCGGTTCAGTGCCGCGGTGGTGATGCCTTCGACGGCGGCCGGGGTGGAGCCGGGCTGGCCGGTGAGCTCGACGATGGCGACCCTGGTGCCGCTGCGCAGGACCGCGACCCCGCCGGCGGCGGTGCCGTCGCCGTTGTAGGCCGGGTACCAGCGGGCGGTGCCGCCGGTGACGGCCAGGCTGTGGGCCGCGCCGTAGTACCAGTGGCCGGCGGGCTCGTCCTGGCAGCCCTCGACGAGCGCGACGAGCTGCTGCTCCCAGGTGGCGGCCGCGGTCCCGGTGGGGGCGTTCGCGGCCGACTCGATCAGCATGCCCTTGGTGTCCAAGGTCCAGTGCACGGACGCGTACGCGGTGGCCTTGTCCTTGGTCAGGTCGTGCATCGTCTCCTCGCCGGAGCACGCGGAAAGCCCCTGGCGTCCGGTCAGCTCGATGGTCGCGCCGACCGGGTTCATGCCCTTCTGGAAGTCCTCGCTCTGGACAAGGTGGGCGGAGCCGAGTCCGGGCGCGGCGACCGCGGTGCGGTGCGGTGCGCTGTGCGCGGCCCCGTCGGCGGTGGCCGCCTGGGTGCCGACGACGCTGGCCGTGATCAGCGCGGCGGCGAAGCAGGCCGCGGCGGCGACCCGGTTGCGGCGAACGGACTTCTGCTGGACGGCCTGGTTCTCGGTCATCTGGTCCCCCTGCTGGTCGGGACGCCTGCTGCGCCCTCGTACAACCGGGGAGATGCCGCCGGGGGAGGGAAAGCCGGAGCCCGGAGCGGCTGTTTCACAGCTGTGACAGAGCGGCCCTGACGACGTGGTCCATCGCGGCCGTGCCCAGGCAGGCGTGGACGTTCAGCACTCCGTAGTGGCTGCCGCTGCGCAGCACGGCGATGCCGCCGCAGGGCTCCTTGCCCTCGGGCGCTCTGCCGGTGGTATTGAGGGTTCCCTCGTAGGTGCCCATCCAGCTCGCGGTGGCGTCCGGGGCGAGCTGCAGTGTCGTGGTCCTTCCGTAGACCCAGTGCCCTGGCGGTTCCTCCTTGCAGGGCACCTCCTCCAGCAGCAGGCGCTCGGTGAAGTTCTGCGCCAGGGAAGGGCTCGGGGCCTCGGCGGCGACCTCGCGGGCGACCTGGTCGACGCGGTCGGCGGCCGGCGGGGGGTCGCCTGGTTCGGTGCGGGGGCTGGTCGTCAGTCCGCGGAAGTGGGCGCCGGGCCCGCCCAGGGTCTGTTTGGGGGTCGTCTCGCCGGAGCAGGCCGAATTGGCGTCGAACACGTCGCCGTACCAGTCGGTGACGTGGATCTGCCCGATGCCGATGTCCGGGCCGAACGCCGCGGGTTCCACAAGGTTCGCGGTCGTCATCGGCCCGGTCGCACTGGTCGGAGAGGCGGAGCCGGAGGCCGAGGACGCGGGCGCCGGGACGGACCCGCCGGGCGTCGCGGGAGCGGACGCGCCCTGGGACGCCCCGCCGACCGCGGCACCCGATTGCGCTGCCGGGTGCGCGGTGTCGCCGGGGGGCGGTGGCAGGACGAACCGGCCGGCCGCCAGCCCGAGCGCGGCGGCCGCCACCAGGGCGGCGACGGCGGACCGGCGCCGGACGGCGACGCGGCCGCGGCCCGCCGGAGGGGCGCCGTTCACAGGCCGGTGACCAGGCGCTCGCGCATGAAGTGGCGGGCCCGGTCGATACGGTCCTTGACCGTGCTCAACGGGGCGTCCAGCTGCTCGGCCACCTGGACGTAGGTCAGGTCGCCCAGGTCGCGCAGCACGAAGGCCTCCACCAGGGCGGGGTGCTGCCGCTCCAGCGCGGCCAGCGCCTCCATCAGGTCGAGCCGGGTCCCGGCGATGACGCTGGTGGTGCGCGGGTCGACGGACTCGGGGAGGTCGGCGTGGCTGTCCTCGGCGCGCCGGCGCATCGAGCGGTAGGTGGACCGGGCGGCGTTCGAGGCGATCACCGTCACCCAGCCCTGGAAGGAGCCGCGGCCGCCGTAGTCGCCCAGGTGCGTGCTGATGGACAGCAGCGCGTCCTGCGCTGCCTCCTCCGCGTCGGCGTGGTGGGGCAGGAAGCGCGAGCAGCGGCGCAGCACCACCGGCCGCAGCTTGGCCAGCAGGTACTCCATCGACCCCGGGTCGCCCGCCCGAGCAGCCGCCACGAGCCGTTCCAGCTCGCCTTCCTCGAACATCCGGATCCCCCCGTGTCGTCCCGCCCGGCATGCCGTCCGTCGAACGGGAGTTCCGCACTCCCCCCGACTCCGGCAGAATGCTGCCACATGCGCAAGCTCGGCCGTTACCTCCTTCTGGAGCGGCTCGGAGCCGGCTCCTTCGCGACGGTCTGGAAGGCCTACGATCCGGAGCTCGACACCGAGGTCGCGGTGAAGGTGCTGGCCGAGAACTGGGCCGCCAACGCCGATGTGCGCGAGCGGTTCCTGGCGGAGGCGAGGCTGCTGCGCCGGATCGCCAGCCCGCGGGTGGTCCGGGTGCACGACGTCGGGGTGCAGGAGGACCGGCCCTACTTCGTCATGGACTACGTACGCGGCGGCACCCTGGCGGACCGGGTCGGCCAGTGCGACCCGCAGGAGGCGCTGCGGCTGGCCGCGGAGGCGGGCTACGCGGTCCAGGTCCTGCACGAGGCGGGCGTGGTGCACCGCGACGTCAAGCCGTCCAACCTGCTGCTCGCCACCGGCTCCGCGCCCGCCGCGGTGCTGGTGGCGGATCTGGGCAGCGCGAAGCAACTGGCCGACGCGTCCGGGCTGACGGTGACCACGGGCACGCCCGCGTACATGGCACCGGAACAGGCCTTCCAGACCGGCGGGTTCGACGGGAGGGCCGACGTGTACGCGCTGGCCGTCGTGGCCTACGAGCTGCTGACCGGGCAGAAGCCGTTCGGCCCGGGCGGACGCGCCACAGCCCTGATGACCGGCCGGTCCACCGCCTCGACGCTGCCGGTGCTCCCGGCCGGAACGGAGCTCCCGCCGAACATCGCCCTGCTGCTACGGGCCGCGATGTCCGTCGAGCCGGCGGACCGACCGCCGACCGCCCAGGCCTTCGCGGACGCGCTGCTGGCTCCGGTCCCGCAGTCCCGGCGCCTGGAAGGCCCGGGGTGGCTGACCCCGCGCGCGGTCTGTCTGGCGTCGGGCGCGGTGTTCACGGCGACGACCCTGCTGAGCTGGCTGCGGCGTTGAATCCGGCAGGGGGCCGGTCCGCACCGGCCCGAACGGCGTCCCCGACGAGCGGGCCCGGCCGCTGACGGCTGCCGTAGGGTCGGCGGTATGCGACTGAGCACCGTGATCCTCCCCGTCCACCGGTGGAGCGAAGGGCAGAAGATCTGGCGGCGGGCCGAGGACCTCGGCTTCCACACCGCGTACACCTACGACCACCTGTCGTGGCGGTCCTTCCAGGACGAGCCGTGGTTCGGCTCGCTGCCGACGCTGACGGCGGCGGCCTGCGCCACCGAGCGGCTGCGCCTGGGCACCCTGGTGACCTCGCCGAACTTCCGGCACCCGGTGACGCTGGCGAAGGAGCTGATCACGCTGGACGACGTGTCCGGCGGCCGGTTCACGCTGGGGATCGGGGCCGGCGGGACGGGCTTCGACGCGACGGCGCTGGGGCAGGAGGCGTGGTCGCCGAGGGAGCGGGCGGACCGACTGGGGGAGTTCGTGCCGCTGCTGGACGAGCTGCTGCGCAGCGACGCCACCACGCGCGAGGGCACGTACTACTCGGCGGTCGAGGCGCGGAACATCCCCGGCTGCGTGCAGAGCCCGCGGCTGCCGTTCTACGTGGCGGCGACCGGCCCGCGCGGGCTGCGGCTGGCCGCCGAGCACGGGCAGGGCTGGGTGACGTACGGCGACCCGAAGGGCCCGGCGGACGTGCCCGTCGAGCAGGCGCCCGGCGTGATCGCGCGGCAGATCGAGAAGCTGGCGGCCGCCTGCGAGGAGCGGGGCCGGGACGTCGCGACGCTGGAGAAGGTGCTGCTCCAGGGCTCGACCGCGGAGAAGCCGCTGCAGTCGGTGGAGGCCTTCGTCGACTGGGCGGGCACCTACCGGGAGCTGGGCGTCACCGAGCTGGTGATCCACTGGCCGATCCCCGACTCGATCTTCGCCAACGACCTCGCCGTCTTCGAGGAGATCGCCACCGAGGGCCTCGCCCGGCTGGGCTGAGCCCCGTCGGCGGGGCGGGCGTCGGCCCGGGGCGCTAGTCTGTCGGCCGCATACCGAACTGATCATGCGTCACCACGGGGGTTCCTTCGTCATGCCTTCTTCCAGCTCCGGCTCCAGGAGACTTCTCACCACCGCCCTGGTCGCCGCCGCGGCGTTCGGCCTGGCCGCCTGCGGCCCCGACGACAGCGCGGACCAGGGCGCGGGGGGCGGGGCGACCACCGCCGCCTCCGCCGCGCCCACCGCCGCCCCGGCCGGCGCCGCGAGCCAGGCGCCGAGCGGCAAGCCCGCGGGGACCGGCAAGCCCGCCGCGACGGGCACGCCGTCCGCCGACGGCGAGCCGGAGGGCTTCTGCACCCACGGGCCGCTGCCCGCCGGGCAGAAGTGGGTCTACCCGGCGAAGGGCACCAGCGCGACGACCCTGGTCTACAAGGACACCAAGGACGCCTGCGGCGTGAACGACGTCGTCTTCGAGCCGGTGGGGGCGGACAAGAGCGCCCCGTTCGCGCCCACCGCCAAGGGCCACCTGAGCTCGGTGCTGGCCCCGCCGAAGGACGTCAACCTGGCCGACCTGGTGAAGCACGTCAACGAGTGCCTCGCCGCGCCGCACAACGAGAAGGGCTCGTACCCCTGCTCGGCCGGTGACTACAAGGTGGCGATCGACCCCTCCGGCAAGGTCACCGAGCTGTGGGAGCGGGCCCACAGCTGACGGGCGCCGGGAGCGGCGCCGGCCGGCTCACATCACTTCGAGCCGTTCGGCGCCGCCCGCGCAGCCGAGCTGCCGTTCGGCGGCCCGCTCGGCGAAGCCGCCCGCCAGTTCTCCCATCCGCTTCCGGCCGGGGCCGTCGGGAAGGTGCCCGCCGTCCTTCACGGTGATCCTGAGGACGGCCCGGTAGGCCTCGGTCCGGCCGTTCACCGAGCAGCCGAAGGCGGCCGCTCCGAGGGTGTCGCCGCCGGACCGCACGTCCCCGAACTCCGCGTCGGCGGTCAGCGACCGCCCGTCCTCTCCGGAGATCCGGCAGTGCAGGGACGGCTTGACCTCGGCCGTCGCCGACGTGTACTCCGTGACCGCGAAGACCCGGGGGGCCCGGCCGAGCAGCCCGGCGACGGCCGGGTCGTCCAGCAGGCCCCGGCACTCCCCGTGCGACAGGGAAACGGCCGGTGGCCGGTACGCGCCGTGGTCGAGGTACAGGTGCCAGCCGAGCAGGCCGCCGCCGAGCAGCAGCGCCGTCGCGCCGGCGAGCAGCGCCTGGGAACGCTTCATGAGCACCGGTCCTTCCTCGCCTCCACCAGCGCGGCCCGGGTGAGCTCTTCGAGGTCGGCCCGGCCGCCGTCGCCGGAGGCGCGGGCGGCCTCCCCGGCGGTGACCTCCAGCTGGACGTAGTCGTTCGAGGTGTACTTCCCGCCCAGGCAGCTCGCGGCCACGGCCGCGCCGCCCGGCCACGAAGTGCCGAGGCCGGCGATGTCGAAGGCGCGCGCCTGCGGGTGCTTGGCGCCCTCGGCGGTGAGGGCGAGCTCGCCCTGGCGCCGGACGGACGTGAAGGTGATCGCACCGCGTCCGTCGACCCGGACGACACAGGTCTGCGGGTCCTGGCCGATGAGGGCCTTCGTCTCCTCCTCCACGTCCTGGCCGCCGTCGGGCAGCAGCCGCGCGAGCGGGGTGCCGTCGCCGGTGGGCATCCGGCAGAGGTGGGCGGCCCGGCCGGGCGGGTCGGCGGGGCGGTGGCCCCGCCAGTCCAGGTAGCCGACGGTCCCGGCCCCCAACACCGCGAGGACCAGCACGCGGGGGAGCCACCACCGGCTGTCGAGGCGCCACCCCCACCGGTTCGTCAGGAAGCGGCCCCACCGGGCCGCGAGGTCCTTCACGCGCCGCCCTTCGCGTGGTTGACGTGGTTGTTGACGACCCCGTTGCTGTAGCCGTTCATCACGTTGATCCCGGCGCTCTCGGCGAGGCGGTTGACGTCCTCGCGGCTCATCCCGGAAGTGCCGCCGGCGTCCTTGACGGCCTGCTTGACGCTGCCCACCGCCTGGTTCTGTCCGCTCGCGTTCTCGTCGCGCGCCGTCTGGTCGCCGGCCGCCGTGGTGTCCTGCTTGTTGGCCTCGATCACGCTCTCGGCGATCGAGTCGATGATCTGGTCGGCGACCTCGCCGCCCAGCGGGATCTTGTCCGTCACGGTGCCGATGACGGCGCTGAAGGCGTCCTTGCCGTAGCCGACGTTCTTCTCCAGCGCCTCGTTGAACTCCTTGTCGGACTCGGCGTGCTTGTAGTGCACCTCGTCGACCCGGGCCTCGTTGAGGATGCCGCTGGCGATCCCGCCGGCGTGGGCGATGTTGTTGATGTCGACGTTGAGCCGGGCGAAGTCGGTCTGCCCGCCGTCCATGTGGCCGCGGATGAGGGCGGTGGTGTACGCCTGGTTGGCGTTGACCACGGCGCCGTAGGACTCCGGATCGCGCCCGAGCGCGTCCATCAGCCCCTCCACGGAGGACTTGCCGAGGTTGGCCGGCGAGCCGTTGACCGGCAGTTCGTGGGTGAGGGCGAGCGCGTTCTGCACGTCGCCGATGTACTCGGCGGTCATGTGCCCGAGGCTGCCCCGCATGGCGGCGAGCTTGCCGTCGCCCTTGATGTCGTCCAGTCCGCCGTCGTCGCCGTGCCGGCCGAAGGTGTCCACGACCCGCTTCATCAGGTCGGCCTGCTCGGTGGTGTGCCGCTCCGGCGGGACGGGCCCGGGCTCGTCGTACGGGTGGCCGGTGGTGGCGGCCTCCAGGGCGCGGCCGAAGGCGGCCGGCCCGGCCTGCTTGCTCGCGTCCCACACCTTGGAGTCCCGCGAGGTCGTGTCCGGGATCCAGTCCTTGTCGTGGGCGTAGTAGTCGAAGTAGTCCGAGGGCTTGGGCTTGCCGCCCTGGTTGACCGTGCCGTCCTGGTTGTACGCGGTCGGCTGCTCGGTGAAGAACTTGTTGGCGGCCTCCGGGCTGTGCGCGAGCGCCTCCAGGACGGCGGTGGTGGGACGGAAGCCGGAGCCCGCCTCGTCGCCCCCGGTCAGGTTGAAGCCCTGGATCTTGGAGCCGGGCGGCGGGGCCGGCCAGTACCTGTCCTGGGTGTCGAGCTGGGTGACGTGCTCGGCGATCGGGTTGATGAAGTGGGCGTCGTAGTTGCCGTTCATCAGGATGCCGGAGAGCACCTGGTAGCCGTACGGCACGTAGTCCAGGCCGGAGGCCCGGTAGGGCTTGTCCCAGACCGGCTGGGACCCGGCCTTGCGCAGCGCGGCGGACCACTCGTCCGACAGGTGCGGCTCGTTGGTGGTGCGGGTGGCGGTGGCGAGGGTGAGTCCCAGGTTCTTCTGGAGGTCCTGGTAGGCCTTCCAGCGCGGGGACTTGTCGTCGCGGGGGTGCGCCGGGTCGCCGACCATGCCGTTCCAGGACTTGATCAGGCCGTCCGGGCCGAGGTCCTGGTAGAACTTGGTGGCGAACTTCGGGTCGTTGCCGTGCGAGGCCAGCAGCGAGTTCAGCTCGGTGAGTTCGGGCTCGGTGATGTCGCCGCCCTTGGCGGCGAGCTGGGCGGCGCGCTTGCCGTCGGCCTCGGGTCCGCCGCCGATGGCCTTGCCGTTGAAGGACTTCTGCCCGTCCGTCATGCTGTCGGCGCGCAGCGCGTAGGCGATCCGCTCGTCGGCGGCGGCGGCCTCGGCGACGGCGGCGTCGATCGCCTTGCGGGCGGCCTCCGCCTTGTCGCCCCACTCCTTCTGGTAGTCCCGGAGGGCCTCGTAGTCGTGCCGGGTGGCGTTGTCGGCCGGGGGCCAGCTGACGGTGCCGTTGTCGGTGACGGTCAGCCCGGCCGTGCGGGCGTCCGCGACCGCCTTGTCCAGTTTGGTCTTCGCCGCCTTGAACTCGGTCGACGCCTCCGTGAAGATCGAGGCGAAGGCGTTCGCCTCGGTGACGGCGGCGGTCAGCTGCTCGTTGGTGCGCTGCAGGCCGGGGCGGGCCTGGTCGGCCGAGGGGCCGGTCCAGCAGGCGGAGTTGACCTGGGCGATGACCGTTCTGTCCCAGTCGTCGTCCATGGACTTGAGCTTCTGGGCCACGGTGGTCCAGGCGGTGGCGGCGGTGTCCAGGACGCCGAAGTCGGCGGTGCTGAGCTCGTGGAAGTCGACCATCGCTGCTCTTCTCTCAGGCGCCGAGGTCGTGCTGGACGGCCGACTCGTTCTGGCGGTAGTTGGTGGCGGTGGCGCGCAGCGCCTGGGTGGTCTGCCCGATGGTGCCGCCGAGCGCGGCGACGCACTGGTCCCAGGTGCCGGCGGCGCCCGCCGCGGCCTTGCCGGTGCTCCAGTTGGCGAGCGAGGTGGAGACCTTGGCGGTGGCCTCGTCGGCGCCCCGGCCGTCGGCGTTGAGGCGGGCGTGGATCTGGTCGGAGTTGTTCCCCGCGGTGGTCAGCGCGTTGGGGTCGGCGCTGAAGCCGGTCCCGCCCCCGCCGCCTCCCCCGCCCGGTGCCGAGGCCGAGTTGAGCTGCGTGCGGGCCGTCTCCTGGGCGCGGGCCCGGTCGGTCAGGTTCCCGTCCGCGTCGTAGGCCCAAGGGTTCATCATCCGGTCGAACGCGGTCGCCCGATCAGACATGTCGATCGATCCCCTCCCGTGCCGGCACGCTGTTCCGGCACCCCCGTTGGCAAAGAATGTGGCAAGTACGTCAAGAGTTCGACAAAGGGTACAGGCGGGTTCCGGTTTTGCCGAACCCCTAGGGGAGAGGGGGGCCGACGTCATACCGCAGCAGCAGACGGGCTCGTCATTCGAGCTCATGACCCCTGCCGCGCAAGACCGTTACGGTGGTCGGCGTGTCCACAGCTGTCATCAAGACGGACGGCCTCACCAAGAGGTTTCCCCGGGTCACCGCGCTCGACCAGCTCACCGTCGAGGTGCGGCCGGGTGTGGTCGGCCTGGTCGGGGCCAATGGCGCGGGCAAGTCCACTCTGATCAAGATCCTTCTCGGGCTCGCCCCGGCGACCTCCGGCCGGGGCGAGGTCCTCGGCCTGGACGTCGCCACCCGCGGGTCCGAGATCCGCGCGCAGGTCGGCTACATGCCCGAGCACGACTGCCTGCCACCGGACGTCTCCGCGACCGAGTTCGTGGTGCACATGGCCCGGATGGCGGGCCTGCCCGCCACCGCCGCCCGTGAGCGCACCGCGGACACCCTGCGGCACGTCGGCCTCTACGAGGAGCGGTACCGCCCGATGGGCGGCTACTCGACCGGCATGAAGCAGCGGGTCAAGCTCGCCCAGGCGCTGGTGCACGACCCGAAGCTGGTGCTGCTGGACGAGCCGACCAACGGCCTCGACCCGGCCGGCCGGGACGAGATGCTGGGGCTGATCCGCCGGGTGCACACCGACTTCGGCATCTCGGTGCTGGTCACCACCCACCTGCTCGGCGAGCTGGAGCGGACCTGCGACCACCTGGTCGTGATCGACGGCGGCAAGCTGCTGCGCTCCTCCTCCACCGCCTCCTTCACCGAGGCGACGGCCGTCCTCGCGGTCGAGGTCGGCGACCACCCGGAGGACCACGGCCTGGAGCCGGGCCCGGCGGTCCGCGAGCGGCTCGCCGCGGTCGGCCTGTCCGTCCAGTCCGAGGGTTCGCACCAGCTGCTGGTCCGGCTGGCCGACGAGTCGACGTACGACACCATCCGCGACGCCGTCGCCGAACTGGGCCTCGGCCTGGTCCGGTTGGAACAGCGCCGGCACCGGGTCGCCGAACTCTTCACCGACTCCCAGGACACCGAGCAGAGCAAGGGAGGGACGAACGATGGCGCTGCCTCCTGACACCAGGTCCGCCGACACCGGCGTCATCCACGACATCGGCTACCGCGGCTACACCGGCCCCCGGCTCGGCCGCTCCTACGCGACCCGCGCGCTCTTCACCCAGAGCCTGCGCGCCGCGTACGGCCTCGGACGCTCCGGCAAGTCCAAGGTGCTGCCGATGCTGGTGCTGGGCGTGGTGACCGTACCCGCGCTGATCATGGTGGCGCTCTCGGTCGTGATGAAGCGCGAGGAGCTGCCGGTCGAGTACGCCGGCTACCTCTCCATGCTCAGCCTGGTGGTCTCGGTCTTCCTCGCCTCCCAGGCGCCGGTACTGCTCTCCCGGGACCTTCGCTACCAGACCGTCCCGCTCTACTTCTCCCGCCCGATCACCCGCACCGACTACGTCCGGGCCAAGTTCGGCGCCATGGTCTGCGCCCAACTGCTGCTGATGGCGGCCCCGTTGCTGGTGCTGTACATCGGCGCGCTGCTCGGCGGGATGGACTTCGGGCACAACACCGGGCACTTCCTGTACGGCCTGGTCGCGGCCGTCCTGTACGCGGTGGTGCCGACCTCGGTCGCCCTGGTGATCGCGGCCGCCACCCCGCGCCGCGGCTTCGGGGTGGCCGCCATCATGGGCTACCTGGCGGTCAGCGCCGCCCTGGGCGCCGCCGCGGTCGGGATCAGCAACCCCAGCACGACCGGCTCCGACACCGCGCAGTGGATGTCGCTGATCTCGCCCACCGACCTGGTGGAGTCCCTGGTCAACGAACTGTTCGGCCTCGGCGAGGGATTCGACCGCCGGCACGCGCCGGGCGGCCTGGGCCTCGCCGTGTTCGCGCTCGTCGCGGTGGCCATGGTGGTCGGCTCGTACCGGCTGCTGCTGCGCCGCTATCGCAGTGTCTAATCCAACTGCAGTGTCTGAGAGGGCGGCATGGCCACCATCAGCATCGACAAGGTCTCCCGCTGGTTCGGGAACGTGGTCGCGGTCAACGACATCACCATGTCCATCGGCCCCGGCATCACCGGCCTGCTCGGCCCCAACGGGGCGGGCAAGTCCACCCTCATCCACATGATGAGCGGCTTCCTGGCCCCCTCCAGCGGCTCCGTCACCCTGGACGGCGCGCCGATCTGGCGCAACCAGCAGGTGTACCGGCAGATCGGCCTGGTGCCCGAGCGGGAGTCGATGTACGACTACCTGACCGGCTGGGAGTTCGTCCTCGCCAACGCCGAACTGCACGGCCTGCCCCAGCCGGGCGCCGCCGCCGCCCGGGCGCTGGACCTGGTGGAGATGGCCTACGCCAAGGACCGCCGCACCGGCACCTACTCCAAGGGCATGAAGCAGCGGGTCAAGATGGCCTCCGCACTGGTCCACGACCCGTCCGTCCTGCTGCTCGACGAGCCCTTCAACGGCATGGACCCGCGCCAGCGGCTCCAGCTGATGGACCTGCTGCGCCGCTTCGGCGCGGACGGCCGGACCGTGCTGTTCTCCTCCCACATCCTGGAGGAGGTCGAGCAGCTGGCCCGGCACATCGAGGTGGTGGTCGCCGGACGGCACGCCGCCTCGGGCGACTACCGCAAGATCCGCCGGCTGATGACCGACCGCCCGCACCGCTACCTGGTCCGCTCCAGCGACGACCGCCGGCTCGCCGCCGCGCTGATCGCCGACGGCTCGACCACCGGCATCGAGGTGGACGAGCGGGAGCGGGCGCTGCGGATCGAAGCGGTGCACTTCCAGGGCTTCACCACCCTGCTGCCGAGGGTCGCCCGGGAGGCCGGCATCCGGCTGTACACCGTCTCCCCGGCGGACGAATCGCTGGAGAGCGTCTTCTCCTACCTGGTCTCCGCATGAGCGGGCACGTGAGCGCCGCCGCCAGGACCGTCGTTGCCCAGGAAGGGGCGGACCGACCATGAACCCCACCGTCGCCAGGCTGACCCTGCGAGGGCTGCTGGGCCGCCGCCGCGGCCTGCTGCTGCTGGTGGTCCCCGCCCTGCTGCTGATCGTCGCGGCCATCGCCAGTGTGTCCAGCGCCGACCCCCACGAGACGGCCGGCAACATCCTCGGGGCCCTCGGCCTCGGCACGCTGATCCCGATCCTCGGGCTGGTCGTCGGCACCGGGGTGATCGCCAACGAGATCGACGACGGCTCGATCGTCTACCTGCTCGCCAAGCCGCTGCCCCGGTGGCGGATCGTCACCACCAAGCTGGTCGTCGCGATCGGCGTCACCTGGCTGTTCTCGGTCGTCCCGACGCTGCTGGCCGGGCTGCTGCTGGTCGGCACCCAGGACGGCGTGGCGCTCGGCTACACCGTGGCGGTGCTGGTCGCCGGCGCCGCGTACAGCGCGCTGTTCCTGCTGCTCGGCGTGGTCACCCGGCACGCGGTGGTGGCCGGGCTCGCGTACGCCCTGATCTGGGAGTCGACGGTCGGCAACTTCGTCGAGGGCGCCCGCACGCTGAGCATCCAGCAGTGGGGCCGCTCGGTGGCCGAGGCGGTCGCCGGGCAGAACGCGATCACCTCCGACGTCTCGCTCGCGGCGGCCGTGCCGCTGCTGCTGGTGGTCACCGTCGCGGCGACGGTGTTCGCCTCGGTGAAGCTGGCCGGGATGACGCTGGCCGGCGAGGAGTGAGCCCGGCCCGGCACTGAGCCCCCGTACGGCAGTGGGCCCGCTAGGGCAGTGGACCCGGTACGGCAGTGGGCCCCGGACACCTGAGGGTGTCCGGGGCCC